>JAHYIS010000004.1 GCA_019429385.1 ANME-2 cluster archaeon
AATTGTTTGTTTTGGCCCTTCGAACATCTTTGCTCTATTCATTGAAGCCAGCTTAATTTGGTTGAGAATCCCTCCATCGGTCCTGAATTGTTTTTTCCGATGTGTTTTAAGGCTCGTTGAATAATAATTCTCTATAGCGTTATTTGTAGCCGGAGCACCCTCAAGATAATAAAATACGGTAAGATTTATCCAGTGCTTGTTAATCATTCTCAATCGTTTTTGAATTGCACCATCAACAGAATTGTTCTGCTTCTTCAGCTCATTGAAATTAACTTCTGCTTTTTCAAGACTATTCATTTCAAGATTTTCTGTAACAACTCATGTTTTAGAAGGAACCCAACCACTTTGAGTTTCACGATCCCAAAAATACAGGTTTAACTTTTATAATTTACCTTTATTGTCAATTCAGATAAAATACTGACCGATACTTGTTTATACTTTAAGATATCTATTAGATATCTAATGAAAAAAGTTTCTCTAACACCTGCAACAGAACTAAAAGTTAACAACATCCAAGGTTTCTACATCAGAAAAGTCAAACCATTTGGAACAAGCGCAAAAGTCGATTGCCCGAAAGAACACTTAGGAAAAACCGTTTATCTAGTAATCCTGAACAATGACGAGTGAAAATAACACCGAAAACTTGGATAAATACATCCGTGATTTAGAAAGAAAAAATGCTAACTTAGAGAAAGAGCTCGAAAAGGAGCAGAATGAGAAGATAATCATCATTCAGGAAAAGAAGAAACTCGAAAAAGAAAACAAAGAACTCAAAAAACAACTTACGCAATTACTGTCATCCTTATCGGCTCTTGCAACATCAGACAAAACCGCTGAAGCTGGTGGCGTTCCTTCTTCAAAAACGTTTTACAGACGAAATCGACAGGAAGGAATGAAAAAGGCAACAGGTGGTCAACCAGGACATACTGGCCATGGATGAAAAAAACCAACCCCAAACTTACCCCCTGTGTATGTCACATTGGACGAATGTCCAGATTGCGGTATGCCTCTGTACGAACCCTTTAAGGGTGCAGAACAAAAGCGCACTGTGACGGATATCCCACTTCCCGAACATATTGTTTATGAAGTTATTTTTCTGAGATACTGGTGCAACAATTGTAATAAATTGGTTCGCGGAGAAGTGCCATGGTTACCACCAAATCAACACTTCGGGCCTGCCGTAGCTTCTTGGATTGTTTATCAGCGAATGTTAGGACTGAGTATAGGCAATATACAATCCAGTTTGTACGAGACATATGAAATCACTATGAGTGAAGCCACTATTCTTAAGCTGGAGAAATGGGTGGCAGATACACTCAAGGAAGACTATGAAAAACTTCATGAGGAAATTGTAGAAGCAGCTGCCGTAAATGCCGATGAAACAGGATTCAGAATTGACGGTAAGAACAGTTGGTTATGGGTTTTTACCTCTACGATGGCTTCTTACTATAAAGTTGCTCCAACTCGTGGTCATACTGTGCCGGAAGAAACTCTGGAAGGATTCAATGGTGTTTTGGGCAGAGATGCATGGAAACCATATGATGTAGTAAAATGTGCGGGACATCAGCTTGACCTTCTTCACGTGAATAGGTGGTTGGAGAGAGCTGAGATCAAACACAGGATAGAACCCCGTACTCTCTTAACATCTAAACCTGCTAAATTAACGAAACCGGGAAGACCTCCTGAAAAGTTTCTTGAATTCGTTGACGGAATTCGATCAATTCTGAAAAGAGCAATTGAGTACACAGAGAACGATCCACCTCCATCTTTGGAAGAACGTAAAAATGCTTGCAAAGAATTCCAGAATGAGATGAAGGTATTACTTGACAGGGAATGGACTGATAAGGATACCATACGAATATCAAAGGAGCTTCGAAAGCGACATGATATGCTATTTACGTTCATGGAGTTCGAGGATGTGGCGTGGCACAATAATGACGCAGAGCGTGCAATACGTCAAGGTGTACTTCACCGTAAAATTAGTGGTGGTAGGAGAACTTGGAAAGGTGCTGAAGTCTTTGAAGTGATTTTAAGTGTTTATGAAACATCAAAGAAAAGAGGAGAGAGATTTATGGGATTGGTCAAGAAAAGGTTTGAGCAGTCTTTAGAAAGCGAAATTCAAAATCTTACTGCTTCCTAAAGGTGAGTAGTTACATTAGAATGAGCTAATCCCTATTTCAGCGGAGTTAAGGTTTAAAATAATCGCAGTTTCTGGTAACGAAACAGCAAGTACAGAGTTTAATTATTTGATGTACGTCCAATCTTCGGATTCTATCAATCCCACAACAAACCTCTATTTCATCGCATTCCTGACGATCTGAGCCGAGCCACCGGCATTGAATGCTTTTAAGAACACCAGCGTTTCAGCATAAGCCATGGCATCAATAGCCATTTTCGTCTCTTTGCCAACAGAATAGATCCTGTCATAGAACTGTTTGATGGCAAACTTGCTGAACTTGCCAAACACTTCATTGTCAGCCTTCCCTTTTGCCTTCTCCCTGTAGGTATCAATTGTCCAGTTCCAGATATCGTTATACAGTTCAGGTTCGTACACCTTGAACAAATCCCACACCATATCCTGGTAGAACGTTGCCACATTGCCCTTGATAATATCCCCACGCGGGAAATGATTGTGTATCAGGTCCCTGGGTGTACCCGTAATACCGTGCTGGGCAATCCTCACATCCAGGTTATTGTCCCTCAATGCTCTTGCAACAGACACGGTCTGGGGAATGTCGATGGATACCTGCTCAATAATATTGCCCAGGGCATCATAGGTATTTCCGTGTGCGCTGCCGTTGGCAATAGCAAGAACATGTGGCCTTATACCGTTCTCGTTCAATGCCCTGATGAATGTAACTGCTTCCTCAGGTCTGGTAAGCACCCTGCCCGATTCGTCCTCCCGTCCTATCTCTCCAACCTCTACTTCAAGGCCGTACTCCCTGCCTGCCATCCTTTCTTCGATGTGCTTTGCCACTTCAGTTGTGGCATTGATATTACCTGCCAGTTCCTCTCGCAGGTCTCCACCATGGAAATTGAACAGGTGGGATGCATCAATAGCAAATGAAGTAAAACCCGCATCTATCTGTGCACTCACCAGTTCCTTGGTGCCCTCAATGTCCTCAGGTGTTCCTTTCTTTATCCCAATATGGTCTGCATGTAACGCCCAAATGTCAAATCCCACATCTTGTGCAGCTTCTTTGGCCATTCGTGCAAAATCGGAAGGTTTCTGACCTGAATACCCGCCGTCCAGGTCACTTTCAGACCTGGCAAGCTCAACAATAAGCGCTGCATCCATATCCTTAGCTGCCTGGAAGATCCCCCTGTTCACCAGTGCGATCCTGAGATTGGCTGCCAGGATAATCGTATCCTTATCTTTCAGGCAGCCAAATAAAAGTGAACCCGCTTTTGGCCCAAAATCAACCTTGCTCATGAATATACCTCCCTTTTGACCTCATTCTCAATATCCTTGATACCTATGAATATACTCCTCAAATCCCATAATAGTTTCTTATTGGCCTTGAACAAAGCCCACACCAGTCCGATAAGAGTAGTACTACCCAGGTCAACTCCTTCAAGGGAATGTGCCAACGTGTTCAGTTCATAGTCTGTCATTCTGGTGAACCGTTCCTTGACCACCAGGCTCATATCCAGGTCACGCCCCAGTTCAGCTCGCCATGCCTTCTCATACTCCTGCAAAGATTCAGCAGACACATCTGAGCGCCTGATAGCATTAGCCGCCACTTTCCCAGCTATATCCCCGGCCCACATAGCATTAAATATCCCGCCACCTGTCACCGGGTCTGATTGGCGGGCAGCATCTCCAACGAGCATAAGGCCGTTGGCAACTGTCCTATCAATTGTACCGCTTACGGGTACGCCTCCTACTACCAGCTCAATCTTCCTGCAATCAGGAAAACGTTTAACAATGAACTCATCAAGCAGTTCCAATGCCTTTCCTTTACCTGACATATGACCGGTTATGCCAATTCCAACATTAGCCATATTGTTCCCTTTCGGGAATACCCAGATATAACCCACGGGAGCAATTTTATTCCCCAGGAAGAACTCGCAAAAATCCGGGTCAATAGTAAAGTCTGTAATAAGATACTGGGCACAGGTACACATATCCTTTGGCTTTAACGTAGTATCAATTCCGGCCCAGCGTCCCACTCTGGACTCAACACCATCTGCCCCTATCACGATATCTGCTTTTATCGTATACTTCTTACCCATATGTTCAGCTTTTATGCCTTTAACAAAACCACCTTCCATCAATAATCCAGTGGCTCTGGTCTTGACCATCACTTCGGCCCCTGCCAGTGCAGCCTCCCTTGCCAGTGCCCGGTCGAACACTTTACGTTCCAGCACATATCCTACTTCAGCACCGGATAGTTCCTCACTCATCTCGACAAGAGTGCCATCTGGTGAGTATATCTTTGAACCCTTGACCTCAGCAGATATCCAGGCAGGGTCAGGTTCGATATATTCCTTGAGGTATTCCTTATTCACACCCTCAGCGCACCGCACAGGGTCCCCTATCTGCTGTCGCTTTTCGATAAGCAGTACATCAAGTCCTTTAAGGGCTGCAGTCCTTGCAGTTTGTGAACCACCAGGACCTGCTCCCACCACAATAACATCATATCGGTCCTTCATTTGGATACCTCCAGTGCGCCCACTGGACATATTTTAACACATATCCTGCAATTATTGCAGGAATTATCGACTTCTATCCAGGTTTCCATCAATTCAAGGGCACCAGTAGGGCATACACTGACACATGCACCACAATATCCGCATTTAAATCTATCTACTATTACTGCCAAATATTTTCTCTCCAATACATGTGAATTTATTATAAACCCTGAAATGTGCGAACCACTATTGCTTTTTACACATTTAAATTTGTCGTAATCTTACCCCTTCAGGAAAAAGACCACAAAACAAACCACCTGCCCTACTCTTAAAGGAATCGAGCAGGAACAAGCTGGTTAACCAACAGGTCGTCATAGGTCTCAGCCTTCCTTATTACATCCACCTGACCATCATTGACCAGCACCTCGGCACATCTGGGTCGTCCATTATATTGACTGCTCATGCTGAACCCGTAGGCACCTGCATCAAGAAGAGCTATGATATCATTCTTCTCAACCTGAGGCAATTCCCTGTTATGGGCAAGAATATCTCCTGTCTCGCATATGGGGCCAACAACAGTGTAAAGACTTGAAACCGGGACATCCACCTTATTTGCGACCACTACATGATGATAACTATCGTACATAGCAGGTCTTATCAGCAGGTTGAATCCGGCGTCTACACCCACGAACTTCTTCGCGGCATGCTTCATGGTATTGACAGAGGTCAATAATATCGTCGTATCCCCCACAATATACCTTCCTGGTTCGATTATTAGTTTCAGGTTAACACCAATAGCCTTTGAACGCTTCTCAAAGATGGGGAGCACAACATCTGCCAGGTCCTGTGGTGTGGGTGCTGGTTCGCCCTTCTTGTAGGGTATTCCCAGCCCCGAACCAATATCCAGGAACTCCAGCTCCACGCCAAGCCTTTTCACCTGTTCGACCAGGTCCATCATACGGTTTATTGCCTCGCCAAAAGGTGACGTATCCAGTATCTGGCTGCCTATATGGCAGTGCATGCCTGTGGGATTCACACCTTCCAGTTCAATTGCTTCCTTGTATGCAGCCACAACTTCCTGATGTGGTATCCCGAACTTGGACGTTTTAAGTCCAGTACTTATCTTAGGATGGGTGTCAGGAGATACATCCGGATTGACCCTGAAGGCAATATTCATAATCCTTTTCTGCGATTTTGCTATCCGGCTTAAGGTATTCAGTTCGTCGAGGGAATCCACTGAGACCCTGACCCCGGTCTTCACAGCCATTTCCAGTTCCCTGTCAGTCTTTGAGTTACCATTGAAGAGTATCTTCTCCCTCGGGATACCTGCAAGGAGTGCCATGTAAAGCTCGCCATCACCAAACACGTCGGCTCCAGCACCTTCCTGTGCCAGGATGCGCATGATAGTGAAGTTTCCATTGGCTTTGGCGGCATAGTACATGTCTGCACCAGGAAATGCCTTACGGTACCTTCGGAAGTTGTCTCTGACACGCTGTTCGTTTGTCACATACAACGGCGTGCCGTACTCTTCAACAAGGTCCACAGTGTCAACCCCTCCTATGGTAAGGTGACCGTCACGCTTTTCCAGATGGTTCTTTATGGTAAACATGTAATTCCCTCAATAATCGTGCACATTTTACTTGTCGGCTCTATTGATATAATATAATAAAAGGCTTTTCTGCTAATATGATTCTCATGTCAGTTCAATTGGCAATTGCACCTTATTTGCCAAACTGGCACTCCTCGTTTTGCCACACAATCCCATCCATTATCTTTATTACTGGTAATCGGTAATAGGGTATCGGTAACTTTCAACATTATTAGGGGCTGAAATCATGTCAGACATCAAGATCACAAGGACCAAAAACAGCCATATATCTGAAGTTAACTTTGATACGCTTGGCTTTGGTGATGTTTTTACAGACCATATGTTCAGTATGGATTACGAGAATGGTAAATGGGTAAATCCCAGAATAGAACCGTATGGTAAGATAGAATTCGAACCTGCTATGTGCACCCTGCACTATGCCCAGGCGGTATTTGAAGGCCTCAAGGCTTTCCATGCCAAAGACGGTAGCATCAACATATTCCGCCCTGAGAAAAACCTGGAACGTATGAACCGTTCGAACGTGAGGATGTGCATCCCTGAGATTGATGTGGATATGTTCATGGAGGCCATGACCGAACTGATTAAACTGGACAGGGACTGGATACCCACCTCAAAAGGATACTCCCTGTATATCCGACCTTTTGTCTTTGGCACTGAATGTTTCCTCGGTGTCCATCCATCCAGTACCTACCGCTTCATGATAATCCTCTCTCCGGTTGGTGCATACTACAAGGAAGGTTTCAATCCAGTCAGTCTGCTGGTTCCCGATGAATATGTCAGGGCGGTAAAGGGTGGTGTAGGTGAGGCAAAAACTTCTGGCAACTATGCAGCCAGTCTGCTTCCTGCAAAGATAGCCCAGGAAAAGGGATTTACCCAGGTGCTGTGGCTGGATGGTGAGCATCACAGGTACATTGATGAAGTGGGCACTATGAACATCTTCTTTGTAATAGATGATGTGGTGATTACTCCGCCCCTGGAAGGGTCTATCCTGCCCGGTATTACCAGGGACACTGCACTTAGGCTAACGAAATCGTGGGGCATGACCGTACAGGAAAAGCGCATCTCGATAGACGAGGTCATAGAAGCTTCAAAACAGGGTCATCTCCGGGAGGTATTCGGTACTGGTACGGCAGCTGTCATATCCCCTGTGGGGGAAATACAGTATAAGGACATCACTATCAATATCAATGATGGTAAGATAGGTCCTATTGCAAACCGGTTGTTCGATGAGATTACGCGTATCCAGTACGGGGAGTTACCTGACAACAATGGCTGGATATATAAAATTCCTTAAGAGAGGGCAGTATTAATCTGCCTTCCTGTAGACTATTCTTCCTTTCCTGTTCGTACTCTCGATCATTCCATGCATTTCCATATCTACGAAGATACGTCCCAGTTTGCCGAGCCCTATTGAAAGCTTGAAATCATGGAACAGGCGTTGTTGTATCTCCTGTGGTGTCTTCCATTCTTCACCTGTTATCCTGCCAATGAACCCTGACAGGTCTTCGAACATGGCCCAGGGATAGATGACCCAGCGCCATTTCACTATCCTGTGTGCATAGTAGTCAGGCACATAGGATGAGCAGGTCTTGTGCTGCAGTACGGCCGTCCGAACTTCAGACGGCTGGCAGTCCATGATGTAATGAAGTGCTTCCAGCAGCGTATCACCAGTATCGGTGACATCGTCCACCAGCAGTACCCGCATATTGGATATGTCAGTGGAAAGTCCGAACCGTATATGGGCCATGTCATCAATGGTAGCTGCTACGCCCCAGTGCTCCATCTTTATCGAGGTCAGATCGCGGAATAACAGGTAATCACATACCACCCGCGCAGGTACATATCCTCCTCTGCCGATGGCTACAATAATCTCTGGTTTAAATTTGGAAATATGTACCATGCGCGCGAGGTCACGAGACATCCGTTCCACCTCACCCCAGGATATCAAATGGCAGCGGAATTGGTTTTTTTTTGTATAATCTAACCCTGTAGAGTTCCCCATAATGAAGAAATATTGATAGTATTTAATTAACCTTTCCTAAATTGGCATAATTGAGGAAAACATTTTTATGTTACTACTTATAGTATGACATTATGTCATCGGGTTAAACCGAACCTAGCGAGGATATTCTCGTTAGCTCAACCTGTTATGTCTCGAATAAAAGATATCGACCTGAAAAAAAATATGAAATACCACTCGAGGATACAACATCTCACGAAGTTGTTCCTGAGCAAGAAAGCAGAACTTGCCACCCGTTACCAGGGGTATCAGGAACTGCTGGGGTTCATTGACCAATGCCAGTACTGGGGTATCACTGACCGCGGAGAGGAGAAAGCTCTGGATAAATGGATTGATGTGCTCGAGCGCTGGCCCTTTGATGGTGGAGCACCCACTGGCCCGCTGCCGCACGTGCAAAGGCAGAGGACCATGACACGGGATGGATTTGTCTGTACCATGTGCGGACGCCCTTCTGATGAAGTGCACCATAAAACATCGAGGTCAAAGGGAGGCAGGAACCAAGCTGTAAATCTTACTTCATTGTGTATGAAATGTCACGACAAAGTGCATGGAGTAAGGTCTGGTTCAGATAGAAATTGATATTAATGTTATCATTTTTCAGACTCTGCATACTCAATATACTTGGTGTCCCCAATAAAACCTGCATGCTCAACATACCTGGTGTCCCCAGTAAAGCCTGCATACTCAACATACCTGGTGTCCCCAGTAAAGCCTGCATACTCAACATACCTGGTGTCACCAGTAAAGCCTGCATACTCAACATACCTGGTGTCCCCAGTAAAGCCGGTATACTCAACATACCTGGTGTCCCCAGTAAAGCCGGTATACTCAACATACCTGGTGTCCCCAGTAAAGCCGGTATACTCAACCTGCCTGGTGTCCCCTGAAAACTCTTTGGTCACTAAATGATCATAACAGTTGATCATGGATGCGAATCATAAATTATTATATATAGTTTAAGTAAGATTATTGTCTTACAATAACCGGGTGCAATTATGAAATGGTCTTTACAGATTGGAAAAGTTATCGGGATTCCGATACGGCTGCATGTAACCTTTCTTTTTATACTTATATTATTCATCTATTATTTTGCTATAATTGATTTCCAGATAGGCACATTGGTACTGGGATTCAACGGCATGAACATATCATTGATGGAAAAACTGATTTTCAGTACTATTGCCTCTATCCTGTTCTTCTCCACTATCCTGTTGCATGAATTGAGCCATTCATTCGTTGCCAAAAGAAGTGGCCTGAACATCCAGAGTATAACTCTCTTTGTGTTCGGGGGTGTGGCCCAGATGGAAGAGATACCCCGTAACCCAAAACTTGAATTGAAAATGGCTGCAGCAGGCCCTGCCCTGAGCCTGGCCATAGGCTTGATGACCTATGCATTGTATGTATATTTCGGCCCCGTTGAAGTTGATGGAATTGGCATGACCGCCAAAAACGCAGTGCTGATAACTGCAGGGATCATCTCGGTGTATAATCTGGTCCTTGGTATATTCAACCTCTTGCCCGCTTTTCCTATGGACGGCGGCCGTGTGCTCAGGGCATTTCTGGCAATGTGGCTTCCGTACATGGATGCTACCCGAATGGCGGTCTCAATAGGCAAAACCTTTGCGCTTTTGATGGGAATATTCGGTCTTCTCACAGTTAACATAATGCTCATATTGATAGCGGTATTTGTGTTCTATGGAGCACAGGGGGAAGAAAGAGAAACATTCTTTGCCATCAGTCTTGAAGGTATAAAAGTAAAAGATGTCATGACCCCGGTCCAGGATCTGATATTTGTCCCCCCTGGCTGGACCATATCCCAGCTTGTCGAAGCTATGTTCAGGTTCAAACACATGGGATACCCGGTGCAGGATGGGCTGGACAGACCACCCCTGGGAATTGTGACATTTGAAGATGTGCAAAAAGTTCCCAAACAGCAACATGATACTGTTCAGGTAAAGGATATCATGACTGGGAATATCATTTCAGTGACCCCTGAAACTGAAGCATACCAGGCACTTCAGACCATAGCAAAACATAATATTGGCAGGCTTCTTGTCATCAAGGATGGCAGGCTTAATGGTATCATAACAATGAAAGATATAATGAGAAACATGCAGTTCAAGCACATGTATCCTTCCCCTGAGTGAACAAATGTGGTGATGCAGGATGGAAGACTGTATATTTTGCAAAATAGTCAAAGGTGATATCCCGAGCGTTACTGTTTACCAGGACAACGATACTCTGGCATTTCTGGATATTAACCCGAATACCCGAGGGCACACACTGGTAATCCCAAAAAAACATGCTGATAACATAACGGACATGGAGGATAAGGATATAGCGTCAGTGTTCAGAACTGTTCGCAAAGTGGTCAGTGGTTTACAGGCGGCGATCGATCCTGACGGATTCAACCTGGTGGTCAATCACGGTGAAGTGGCAGGGCAGGTCATACATCACTTCCATTGCCACGTTGTACCACGAAATATCGGGGATGGTGTCGAATACACATTCGAGGGGTCAACACTTCATCCACAAGAGTTTAAGGAACTTGCTGTACAAGTGGCTGAGAACATACATTAAAACCTGTATCAAAAACGTGCTCTATTCTGAATGTCCTTTTTTTTTAGTTTTAGATGTATAATTGCCTATTTGTATAATTGTAATGGTAAATTCAGACAATTGGGCCACTATTTGTGCATATACGGAAACAATTAAATATGCGTTTTTCATTCCAAATAATTGTAATTATTATTCACCAATTTGGCAACGAATAATTATTGAAAGAAAAGTGATATGACAATGAATATCCAGTTCCTCGATACTATGGGAAAAACCTGCCCTATCCCGCTATTCCTGACAAATTCAAAGTTACAGCAGATGTCTCGCGGTGAAAGACTGGAAGTGGTTTCGGATTGTGCTTCCCTGCTGCCTGACCTTATGTCCATATTCCATAAACGATGCAGGGTATTGAACTGGGCAAATGAGAACACTATTTTCAGGATAACTCTCCAGAAGACCTAGGTTCTATTGGCCTGACCTGAATATTCGCGCTTGAACTGTTCCCTGAACTCATGGAACCTATCCTCTAAGATGGAATTCCGTGCCTCTCCCATCAACTCTTGCAGGAAGTGGACATTGTGTATGGATGCCAGGCGCAGGGCCAGGAGTTCCGATTCCTTGAAAAGGTGGTACAGGTATGCCCTGGAAAAGTGTTGACAGGTGTGGCACTTACAATCTTCATCAATAGGCCTGAAGTCCCTTGCATGGGATGAACGGCGCACGTCCATCTGACCGTACCTGGTCATTACAGTCTGGTGCCTTGCATTGCGGGTGGGGAATGCGCTGTCAAAGATATCGACCCCCAGTGATATCGATTCCAGCAGTTCAACTGGCGATCCCACACCCATAAGGTATCTGGGCTTATCAGGTGGTATCTGGGTCAGGTTCAACCTGATAATCTCATGCATAACCTCTTTGGGCTCACCGATGCTCAAACCCCCGATACCATAACCGTCAAAACCCATTTCGACCAGTTTTCGGGCGCAGGTTTCCCGCATCTCAGGGTATGTCCCTCCCTGCAAAATAGCAAAGACCAGCTGGTTGTCATTACAACGCGCCTCAAGACTGCGCTGCCCCCAGTTCAATGTCCGGCATACCGATTCCCTTACCTCGTCACGGGTACTGCCCCAGGGCGGGCAGTCATCCAGTACCATTGCCACGTCAGAACCCAGTGCACCCTGTATCTCCATACACATTTCAGGCGTGTACATATACCGCTTACCATCCCTGGAATTGAAGTAACTGATACCCTGGTTGTTCAGTTTGAACCTGAACTCCTTGCGCAATATCTGGAATCCGCCACTGTCCGTGAAAATAGCTCCATCCCAATCCATGAACGTATGCAGCCCCCCTGCCTCATGTATCAAATCATGGCCCGGGCTCAGGTACAGGTGGAAAGCATTACTGATGATGGCCTGGGTTCCCATTTCCCGTATTTCCTGGGATGTAAGCGATTTGACCGTAGCCTTGGTCGCCACTGGCATAAATGCAGGTGTATCCACGACCTGGTGATGCGTGATCAGTTTTCCTACCCTGGCATGAGATGAATGTTCCTGATGGACTATTTCAAACATGCTCAGCCCCCCCTGTTGTCCCCTGCCATTTTTGTATTGTCTGCCCTCATGTTTCTCACGGTATCATCTATCAACCCTTTATCCCCTGATTTCTTATTGTCCAGTATGAACATTGCATCTCCAAAACTGTAGAACCTGTATCCATTATCTATGGCCACTTTATATGCTGCCAGCACCGCGTCCTTCCCGGCATAAGCACTGATAAGCATTAACAGTGTGGATTTGGGAAGATGGAAATTGGTGATAATCCCGCTCATAGGTGTCCTGAACTGGTATGGCGGGTGAATGAATATCTCGCTCCAGCCCCGTGACGGTACTATCCTGCCATCCAGCCATTGTGCACTTTCCAGCGCCCTGACCGTAGTCGTGCCAACCACGATTATTCTGCCGTCAATTTCAATTGTATCATTAATTGCACGTGTCGTATCCTCGTCAATGATAAAGTATTCACTCTCCATAGTATGCTCTTCAACATCTTCGGCACGGACTGGCATGAACGTGCCCACCCCTACATGGAGTGTCACAAATGCCAGTTTTACGCCCATCCGTTCAATCGTATCAATCAATTGCGGTGTAAAATGCAGTCCGGCAGTTGGCGCTGCAATGGAGCCTTCGCACCTGGAATATATGGTCTGGTATCGCTCCCCGTCTTCCAGTTCTTCTTTAATGTATGGCGGCACTGGCATGACCCCCACTTCGAGCAAGCAGGTCATAAAGTCCCCCTCGCATTGAAACCTGATATGGTATCGGTATCCTGTAGGGGAGTCCACACGGCCCTCCAATGTTCCTGATATGTTCGTGAAATTGATTTTAGCACCCACGTTGACCTTACCCCTGACCAGGCATTCATAATACTTATCGTCCAACCGCTTAACAAGCAGCACTTCGAGCCTGCCTCCGGTCTCTTTTATGCCGAACAGCCTGGCAGGTATCACCCTGCTGTTGTTCAATACCAGCAGGTCACCGGGGCGAAGGAACCGGGGCAGGTCAAGAAAAGCGTGGTGATGCCATTCGTTTCTATCCAGCACCATCAACTTTGAAGAATCCCTGGGGTCGGCGGGTTTCTGGGCGATCATGTCCTGGGGCAGGTGGTAATCAAAATCCGATAGTCTCATATCGGTTCCCCTTAAGACTTATATGATTAAATCTTTATGTTCGGTGTGTACTACCCTTAAAACCGGTTACCCTTCATAAGATGCTCATGCAAAATTAAATCAGATTTTTTAAAAAAAGAAAAGAAAAGCAGGCATTATGCCTACTTCTCCATATACATAGATACTGATTTGAATTTAATCAGTTCGCTAAAATCACTGGTCCCAAGATCCTCGTCATTTATGGATGCGGTGACTGTAGCTTCTCTGTACATTGAATTATCGCTGTACTTCGACATGAAGTCATCGTACTTGGAAATAGACTTTGAGCTGCTCTTCATGACATCACCTTCACCTGTCCATTGGGCAGCGAGGGTTATGGTTTCCACAGTATCCGTATTCCAATCATAGAGCTCGATGTTAACAGGAGAAAGAATAGCTGACCCCAGTTTTTTATCCATAGTAAAAACATCATCCCGGGTGAACATATAACCTGACCTGCCAGACCATTCACCGGTCTTTTCGTCATATGTCCAGATATAAACAGAGATATCGGTTCCATCATCAGTCTCTAGTACCTGAATGAATTTATCCGTATATACGCCATTGGCATATTCAGACCAACTTGCATAAGCAGCCATCCCATCGTCTCGATAGATTACTTTAGATTCGAATGCCTCAGCACTTATGGTCAGCGAAAGCAAAACCATAAACACCAACACACCTGCAAACACTTTCTTCATATTTTATCCTCCTTGTCTACTATACCCCTCATCGAAAGTGTGATACATAATTTCTAAGCATTCTGTTTATTGTTCGAATTCCTTTATCCTCATCACTGAGGAGAATAAAGATAGTCAAATAATAACTATGCCGACTGAAAGGATTATCAATGTTTTTCATTTCTAACCCTCCCCTCTCCGTCACACACACCGGGTATATGAAATATCACTATGAGAAATCAAATTATAGAGAACAAGGTTGCCAGTCTTATCCCGATACCACTGGTCAAATGGCTGGTTAGAAGAAGCCTGGGGGTACCTCCTCTGGGTACTTTCAGGGGTATATTGGAAAAATATCCAAGAATACTGGGAATAAGCGGGTTAACTCTTGAAGAATATGTCAAAGCTATCAATACCCATAAAGATATATTTGGATACCAGATCACACAGCAAACTGAAATAAGTCAGGACAATAAAAATATCCGCATCTCGTTCGAGACAGAAGACCCTGAACACTTAAAAGGAATTGTTGTCAGTTATTCATGCCTGCTGGCCCATCATCCCCTTAATTTGAAGACAAAAAAGGTTATGGAATCCCCTGGTCTTATCATAATAGACTATGAACAATGCAACAGCGAAGAAGAAGCATACAGTTCGGTCATGGAACACTTTGGATATTACCAGTTATTGATGGATGAGCTATTAAATAATATCGAATTCTGGAGGATAATCGTAAATATCCTGAAAGCTGACAATTATCAGGATATTATTATCAGCAGGGATATCTTCCTTCAACTCATTAAATCAAATGATTTTTCTGATGACCTTTGCAGCCTCATAACTATGATATATGGCGTATCGATTGAAGATGAAGATTGCATTAATGTCGCAAAATACATCTCAGAGATATGTGAGACGAACGGGCTGATCATGAGGATTGAAAATATTGATAATGAAATTAAAATATATCACCGATTCAATGAAATGAACATTATCAATCTGGTCAATGACACGATAATCAGGACCCTGGAAATCTCGGGCAACCACTTCATGATCAAAAAAAGTGGAAAGGTTACCATGTTAAGCAGGAAAACAAAATAACTTGAAAATGGTATCGTACCTGTTGGGGGTAAGAGATAATATAGAACAAACCTATTCTCAGCCAATGAACGATACCGTCGGAATAACAGCCCTGATACCCCCTGAACTCATGTATGCGTGCGGTAAGAGGCCACTTGATGTGAACAACATAGTGCCAGGAACAACATCGAGCCCTCGCAATAAACTGTGCGCCTGGACCGCTATCTGGAGAGATATGATACTGAACGGCAAACTGGATATCGATTCTTTGGTCGTGGTTGCCGGAGGTGACTGCCATAACGCGCTGGTGGACGGGCAAAAAGCAGAATTAAGCGGCATGCCCACACATTATTTTTTTTATCCCTTTGACAGGGATGCAGATTACCTGAGGTCACAGCTTGAGAAACTGGTCCGGTTCCTTGGCGGTATACAGGACGAGAAGATGTTTTCCCTTATCAGCAACCTGAAGTCAAAAGGCAGGGAACTGGACGAACTGAGAGTGAACAACCATGCACTGGCAAGTGATGTGTTCTCTGTCCTGATATCGTTCAGTGACCTGGCAGGAGACCCGAAGGCATTTGAAAAAACGCTGGACAGTGTACCCGAAACAGATGTGCACTATTCCAGCCGGGTTGCACTCATTGGCGTGCCTCCAATATATCCTGATTTCCATATGGTTGCTGAGGGTTTCGGGCTCCATGTGGTGTACGATGAACTTCCTTTCGAGTTCCTGCGCCTGGGCGGCTATGACCTTGATTCCCTTGCCAGCAGTTACAGGAATTATTCTTTTGCAGGCCCCCTTAAGGACAGAGTAAGGCTCATACAGGAAGAACTGCGCCGCCGCCACGTGGATGGCGTAATACACTATACCCAGTTTGCCTGCCACCATACCCTCGAAGATGAGATATTCAGGGAGCATCTCGACTATCCAATTCTCACCGTGCAGGGTGACCTGCCACGCATGTCCCCGGAACAGCTCAAGCTCAGGCTGGAAGCTTTTGCTGAGATGCTGGAGGTGATAACGTGAATATCGGGCTTGATGTGGGCAGTACCACGGCCAAGGTTGTGCATATGGAGAATGGAGAAGTTATTTTTTCTCAGGTAGTGCCGAGCCAGAGATGGATGGAATTAATTGATGAGGGACAGGATGAGCGGAACATCGTATCTACCGGCTATTTCAGGAAAAAAGTGCCCCATTGCGCTGCAATAACCGAGATTACAACAGCATCACTGGGTGCCAGGTACTACGACCCCAAGATCCAGGTCATTATTGACATAGGTGGCCAGGATACCAAAGTCATTGACCTGCGCAATAATACCTTTTTGATAAATGATAAGTGCAGTGCAGGGACAGGAGCATTTTTAGAGCTGGCAGCACACTATTTTGACATTCCTGTAGGATCCCTGGGTGAACTGCATAGCAGGGTAACAAAAGGAGCAATGATAAACAACACCTGTGGTGTGTTCGCCATATCTGAGATGATATCCCAGCTGGTTGGAGGATATAGCATGGAAGAAGTGATATACGGATTGCACCAGGCTTTTGCACTTCGCATCGCACAGTTAGTGCCACCTGCTGATACCGTGATGCTTATCGGTGGTACGGTGCAAAATTCCGGTATTGTTGATGCAATAACCAATGTGCTGGATTCAAAAATAACAGTACCGGGCGCACCTCAGCTGGTCAATGCCCTGGGTGCGGCCCTTTACAGGGAAAGATTAGATGATGTCAGGTAAGTTCAATCCTTTACCCACGGACTTTTAAATCCACCAGTACTGATCTCGCGCATCCGCTTGACCATGTAATCATGGGCCATATTAACCGTTTCCAGGTCCCCTCGCAGTACCAGTATTTCGCGGGGGTCGATTTCCACGATCTGAACATTGGCCAGTCTGGTCACCGGTTCCAGGTCAAACTCCTCCACCAGTTCCACGATTAATGATTCGGGTACGCCGGGTGGTATCATAAGGTCATACAAACCTTCAAGCTCGTTAACTTCCGGTTTTCCTTCCAGCTCATCTTCTTCAGTAAATTCGTCACCAATATAGACGTTCTTTTTATCCTTATTTTTCATTGCTGTTTCTGTCAATTGATCACCATTATATTTGTATCGATAAACCCATCATTCTAATACCTGTGTCATGAGATTTTCGTACCAGCGTTTGGTCCATAGACCGAGTCATAAACCTCTTCTACATGGAATATAAGAACAGCTTTACCAGGCAATTTCTTGGATGAAGCCATTGCTTGAGCTTCATCATACATAGCCCCCTTTTCAAGATAGTCAACTGAACCTTTGACCTGATAGGATTTTTTGGATTCAGCATCATAAGCAACCAGGGATAATTTCGGATTGGCTTTAAGGTTATCCGCGGTTTTCTTGAGGAAGTTGTCAACTATCATTATTGTCTCATCATCAATGAATTTCCACATGCCGACAAAAATAACATTGGGTTTGCCGGTTTTGTCTGCCGTTGCAATTGGCAGAGGTTTCTGTTTTTGGATAACTTCTTTCACTTCAGTGGATAATTTGACCATATTGTTCACCATTGATTGTTGTAGTTATTGAGGTTCATAAAGGTTTGGATATATGAACTGTCCTGATACTTTGGCTGGTTAAAACAGAATAATTATATTTTTTTAAGCATGGGACTGTATGATCTTGTACCACTGATATGCCATTGTTACAAGTATGAAAATGACTACAAAACCGAGAAAATCAAATACTACCTCACCTGGCCCCATATATACAAACTTGTATTGATAGAGAACGGCAAGCCTGTACATTCTCCTGAATATAATTATTCCACCAACTATTACCAGGTACAGCCAATTTCGTTCCAGGAATCTCTTATCAAGGAACGCCCTGGCTTTAATGATATCCACACTGGTTTTTTGCCATACGATCCAATTTTTTACAACAAAGACTAATCCCAACAATCCCAAAATAATGGATAATATATTAAAAGTCAGAGATAATAAATGATAGGTTTCCAACATTAATCACCTTATTTAAGGTTTAAACGTTAACCTATATAAAGTATATATCTACTTTTTTATTTTAATCAAATATTAAATTGTCCAACCATGGTATGGTGATTTATTCAAGAACAATAAAGGCATTCTTAAATCCGGGAAAAAATAATAAAAAAATAAGCCTGAAATGACACACGGTGTTGAAGACAACAAAAAAATAATAAAGAAAACCAGTTATCCCAGGTCATTCAAGTTCGTACTATAAATAGTATTATCCAGAATACATTAATTACGGGGGTCATTGATTTGAAATTCAATAATCTTAAGATCATAGCCAGAGAAATTGGAAATCTTTTGCTGATAGTCTGTGTATTATCATTCCTGTCAATATCTATTTCTTTCATATTCAATGAATATCATGCAGCTTTTGGATTGCTCGTTACGTCTCTTCTCTCGGGAATTGCCGGACTTGCATTAAAATATTCGTGCAAGGGTGCGAGTGACCTCCAATTGAAACATGCAATGGCCATCTCATCCATAGCATGGCTTGTTATACCTCTGTTCAGTGCTCTCCCCTATATTCTAGTAGAAAGGATGTCGCCGTTAAATTCGTTCTTTGAAGCAGTCTCAGGATGGACCGGTACCGGACTGAGCATGATAGTTGCCCCTTCACAACTCACCCATACCATTCAGTTCTGGCGCTCCCTCACTCAATGGATAGGTGGTGTCGGAGTTATTGTCCTGATGTTAAGCATAATAACCCGGCCAGGTACCATCATGTTCTATTTATATCGTGCCGAGGGACGGGAAGAAAAAATATTTCCGCATATCATGGATACTGTGCGAATGATATGGTGGATATACTTCTTTCTTACTTTTATTTCAATACTTCTTCTCCTGGCAGTGGGAATGCCGTTGTGGGATTCAATAAATCATGCCATGGTCGCGGTAGGAACAGGTGGTTTTTCAATAAAAGATGCAAGTATAGCCTCATATGACAATCCATTTATTGAACTGGCTCTCATTCCGATAATGGTAATAGGTGCAGTTTCATTCCTTGTCCACTATAAAATATTGAAGGGCAATCCAGGTGAATTCCTGAGGGATCTGCAGTGTCGTACTTTACTGATTGTGATCATAGTGGCCGCATTCGGTCTTACACTTGAGAATTATCTCCATTTCAGTGATTGGATACTGTCATCCCGGTATTCAATATTCCAGGTTGTTTCAGCCCTGACATGCACCGGTCTGCAAACAGGAATAATCCATGAATGGACTTCCACTGCCCATATCGTACTCATCCTGGTAATGTTGCTGGGAGGTGCTGCAGGTTCAACAGCAGGCGGAATTAAACTTATTCGTGGTGTTGCCCTGTATTCGGGAATTGACTGGTGGTTCAAAAAGATCTCACTGCCGGAAAATGCAGTTGTTGTTCATAAGTTTGGCGAAAAGGTGCTTTCAAGTGATAATATGTACGCCCTTCTCAGCGAAGCCGCACTTATTTCATTTCTGTGGTTTATTTTTCTTATCATTGGAATATTTGTCATGCTTCAGATCACTCCGTTATCTTATGATCTGGACGACGTCATATTTGAAGTGGTATCAGCACAGAGCAATGTAGGTCTATCCACCGGAATCACGACTCCGGACATGAACTGGGCCGGAAAGATCATGTTGATAATCAATATGTGGATAGGCAGGTTAGAGATCATTCCGATTATTGTGATGTTCAAGCTAATATTCCGGGGATTTGAATAGCAAAAAAGAAAAAAGATTTTTACATTACAGTTCAATTAAAACCGGGTAATCCGGACATTGACAATGGATGCATTTTCAATTATTTTAATTATTGTGGGTCTTGCTCTCTTTGAGACAGTGACCAGCATCGACAATGCGGTAATCAATGCAGAAGTGCTCTCGACCATGTCCATGAAGGCAAGACGGTGGTTCCTGACATGGGGAATTTTCATTGCAGTCTTTGCCGTCAGAGGCGCATTACCCTGGCTGATTGTCTGGTCATCCCATCCATCCCTGGGTCCTGTTGATGCTTTTACAGCCATGTTCAGCAATGACCACGAGATAGCAATGGCCATCGAAGAATCATCACCGGTATTGCTGGTATCAGGCGGCGTTTTCCTGATATTCCTGTTCTTTCACTGGCTGTTCATCGAGACCAAGAACTACGGTCTCAGGGGCGAGAGATTCTTTTACCGGCACGGGGTATGGTTCTTTGCAGTAGTGTCCATTATTCTAACTTTAATAACGTGGTTTTCCATTCAGCAGAACCCATTTATGGCATTCGGTGCGGTGCTGGGTTCAACGGCATTTTTTATTGTTCACGGTTTCAGGCAGAATGCAGAACAGAGGGAGAAAGAACTTATAGGTAATACTCATCTGACCGACTGGAGTAAGATCATGTATCTGGAAGTTATCGATGCAACATTTTCTATTGATGGTGTGGTAGGTGCATTCGCATTTACTCTTTCAGTCCCGTTGATCCTGGTCGGGAACGGTATCGGTGCCATAATGGTGCGCAATCTCACAATGAGCAACATTGACAGGATAAAAAAATATCTATATCTGAAAAATGGAGCGATGTATTCAATTTTTTTCCTGGGAATGATCATGGTGCTGGACAGTTTTCAATTCCATATTCCACCCTGGCTGTCACCAGTGATAACATTTTTAATAATCAGTTATTTCTTTTTAAAGTCACGAAGGTTCCTATGAATCATTGATAGTATCCAAGGGAAATATGAATTATTTACTCAATTATTTTCATAGTGACGGATTACCGATTAATTATAATTGATAGTTATCACAGTTACTTGCCCGTGTTACTCTTTTTTACCTGTTCGATAACTGTTCTGCCACCGTTGACATTAAAAACCGTGTTGTGTATTATCAGATTTTCACCAGTAGAATAGTAAATTATAGCTGCGGCAACTATCGCAAAGGGACAGGTATGTTTTTTCTCAGATAAAATCATATGTGAATTCTTTTTGGCAAATTCACATTGTTTCACTTCAAAGACATGCGTTCCATTTACCTGTTCGATAGTTACCTCATTGAAGTATTTTGATGAATTAAGATTATCAATATAAACTTGCAGGTTCTCCTGCATACTTTTTGACTTACTTATATAACCGATATCACCTAATTCAAATGTAGTCTTCAATTCTTTTATAAGTTCCTGGAGAATTGCTTTGCTGGTGGTTCCAACTAAATTTTCATGTGCTCGTTCATAACTAAAAATAACATGGTGTAAAAGAATGGTTATTTTTTAAAAATCATCAATAGTTGATTCGGTTTGCTTGTTACTCTCTAAAATTAATGATTTGTAAAGTATATAATATTTGTCATTATGTTTTTTACCGGTTATCCCGAAACATTGAATTTATCGCCTTGACATCTACGCAAAATAAGACCGTGTAATGTGGGTATATCCCGTAAGAACATTCGCGACCACAATGCCACAATCCAAATAGATATCAATAATTGAATGATTCTTATACCGATGTCAGTCGTGGACAGGGTAAAAGCCACCCTGAAAATAGAGAACATGGTAGCCTCCACATCAGTAGGCGATTATGTCGACCTGGTACACGCGGCAGAATTGTTCGAGGGGGCAGAGTATGACCCTGAACATTTTTCAGGTGTTATTGTCAGGTTGAAAGAACCCTCAAGTACAGTCCTGGTATTCAGGAGCGGTAAAATGGTTTCAACTGGCGCCAAGGGCTACGAGATTGTTGAGGATGGCATTGGCAGGGTAGTGGAAGCATTGTACGGTGCAGGACTCATTCCGGAGATAGTTCCCTACATCCAGTATAAGAACATCGTATTCTCGGCAAACCTTGGTGTACAGCTGAACATGAATAAAGTAGCACTGGGTCTTGGTCTTGAGAATGTGGAATATGAACCGGATACATTCCCTGGCATGGTGTACCGTTTATTCGTACCAAAGGTAGTCATATTGATATTCAGTACAGGCAGACTGGTCATAACTGGTTGTAAAGAATATGATGATGCATTGGAAGCATTAGATATAATTGTCCGGGACCTGGAAGAAATGGGTATTCTGGAATAGAATTACTCTTTTTTTATACACGCGTGAAGTATTGTACTATGAGAATATTCTACCAGATACAGGATCTCATGAAAAGGATCCATTCATGTTACATGGATGAGAAGTACCTGGATATCCAGGAAGTGCTTGTGATACAGGATCTCATGAAAAGGATCCATTCATGTTACTGGAATCACTATACGTCTGTATGAATTCATAAAAGTCGCTTCCATAAGCCTCTTCCAGATGTTCCATTATTCCATGCGATATCAATTCCGCCATCTCTTTCTCCCCTGCAACGGGTGAATATACATAACGCAGTTTTGAACCTGACTGGATGGTCTCCCTGGTCACATATCCCGCATCTTCAAGCCTGGAAAGGAGACCTGATACCGTAGCAATTTTCAATACCCTGTTATTCTTTGATAGATATTGCTGTATCTGCGTACTGTTCAGAGTTCTTTTTTCCCACAGTATCTGGAGTATTTCGACCTCGTAAGGACTCATGAATTTCACCAGTCCTTTTTTTTCCAGATTTATGTGATGTATTCTGACCACGAGTTTTACAGTAGGTGTAAAGTATATAAATGTTTGCACCAGAATTGAAAATAACGCTTAGGACTGACGTTTTTAAAATCGTATGGTGAAATTTGAATGTTATTTTAAGCGAAAGGATAATAAACACGCAGTTTACAATAGGTGTAAATACTATACAGTAAGTGTAAACACACGGACGTAAGCAATAGAATAGTAAATTTGGACGGTAAGAGATGTTCAATAAAAGACCGATAATTCTGGCAATCCTGGCAGGCATTGTGATAATTTCAGCTTCAGTTTATCTCTTAAATCAAAACGACAACGCAACAGCACTTCCTGATGAAGTGAACACTACAACCCTGAATCTGGGCCAGCTCACGTTCCAGACCTCGATTGGCGATGCAATGCACCGCGCGCAGTCAGAGAACAAAATGATATTTATTTACGGCAGGTCGCTATCCTGCGGCTGGTGCAAGAAATTCGAAGCCGAGTCGTTCAATGATGAACGAATCACGAGTTTACTCAACGAGAATTTTGTTCTTCTGTCCATCGATACAGTCGAACAGAGGGATATTGCCATCAATCTTGGCATAAGAGCCACCCCCACTTCCATTTTTACCACACCGGACGGCCAGGAAATAATTGGCACAAGAATTCCCGGATATATGGACCAGGACTCCTTCTATGAACACCTGAATGAAGTAATCAACAACGAGGTATAACATGGCAGCAAAGAAGAAACTAAACAGAGCCGCAAATCAATCACAGGGGGCAGTCGCCCCTTCAAAAAACCGCAGGAAAAAAGAGCACAATAAATTATTAATATACGCCGTCGCCGGAGTCGTAATACTTGCCGGTGCATATTTCATAATGAGCAATAACACCCAGGCTGATAATTATGATGACCTGAACCTTCCAAGCTACGCATATAATAACCCGGTAACCCTGAAGGCTTATGGATACACCCTGAAAAATCCTGAAGTAGTTGAGAAGATACCCTGTTATTGCGGGTGCGGCGGAATGGGCCATAAGAGCCTGAAAAACTGCTTCATCTCTGACGAGGGAGTGTATTCCAGCCATGCTTCCAACTGTGACATCTGTGTTGGCGAGGTCATCAGGATAAAGAACCTGTTCGACTCGGGCATGTATATATCAGAAATAAAGGATGTCATCGATGGTGAATACAGCAGGTACGGACCCAACAACGGAGGAGTTCCAATCTCGCAGGACTTCAATATCAACACGATAAGTGCAATAAGCAGCGCCCCATCACCCAGACAGGCCCCTGATGTGGATTACAGCAAACTTGAAATGAAATACGGTTTCAGGAGCCTTGCTAACGGTCTTAACATGACCCCGAAAGGAGTGATATGGGGCCAGTTCGTCAATATGAAACTGGTTGATGGTACCCCTCTCAAAGAATATGGCGTGACAAGGATACAGCCTCCCGGATTCTATGGAGTGCCGCTCGTTAGCATGTTCAGTGCCGATTACAGCCAGGACTCATGGATAGAGCTTCATGATATAGGATATACCGACACTGGCATATTACCGGTGAATGAGCCGGGCATGAGCAATATTGTAACGACCAGGCCTTTTATCTTCGGGCATACTTACAATGTGCAGCAGACCAGCCTGCTTATTACCGGCACATCGAATCTGGAAAATTCTTATGGTGACTACAAGATACTGCTTGATGAGGTCGACGGTGAAAATACAGCCATAGGCATGGTAGGAATTCCCAGGACCCGTTACTCTGATACATTCTACAGCGGTTTGAATGATGCCGGGAACGGACTGGTTCAGCACGAACTGGTATATCACCTGGTACAGAATGGCGAGATACTGGTCTCAGAGTACAGGACAAGGGCATCCAACAGTCTTGCATCAGGATTTACCCGGTATGATGTTGAGCAGACCGGCGATCTGTTGACGGTGACCATCGTGGGCACCCTGGATAATGTACTGGCCGAAACCCAATAAGGAGTACAGGCATGGAAGTCCAGGCACCGTCCCTTGTATTGGCATTCGCGGCAGGGTTATTGACCATCCTGACACCCTGCATCCTGCCTATCCTGCCAGCTGTACTGGCGGGTTCACAGGGAAGCAGGTTTCGCCCGGTATCAATAGTCCTGGGCATGTCTCTCTCGTTCACCCTGATGGGGGGTGTGATATCTGCTGTTGGCTCTTCGATATTTGAATTAGGAGAATACCTCAGGTGGTTTGCCATTTTCTTTATCACCGGTATGGGTGCCGTGATGTTTGACGAAGATATTAACAACATCTATGTCGGCTTATCCAGCAGGGTACTGGAAGCGGTCCGGTCCGTGTTGAAGCCCCTGACCAGCAGGGGACCGGATATCCAGGGACAGGGTATGCTGGGCGGCTTTGCACTGGGTTCATCCCTCGGTTTCATGTGGATACCCTGTGTCGGCCCCATCCTTGGCTCCATACTCCTGTTCGCCAGCCTGAAAGGAAATACCGAGTACGGCATGTTGATGCTCATGGTATATTCTATCGGAGTAGGTATTCCCATGCTGATAATCGCATATTCGGGAAAATATGCAGCTGCGAACTTCAGATGGTTGATGCCATACACTCCCTGGTTCAAGAAACTCTCAGGCCTGGTGCTGATACTGGTTGGATTGATGATACTGTTCGGTATCGACAAGATGATACAAGCGGCTCTGCTGCCCTTTATTCCGCCAATAATATAGGAGGACGGACACTGCCATGAAAAAAACCGGTATAAAAAAAGTTGTATCTGCTACCATGACCACACCTGCATATCCGGATGAACGGGGCCGGAACATCGTTAGACAGAAAAGGACCCTTAAACAGGAACCTGACCTGTTTGAACATACGCCTGGTAATTATCTTGAATCCGGTATTATCTCCCGCATCCTGAGGTGGCCGCAATACCAGACGGCTGTCCATATCCTCACTACTGCCGTATTCCTGCTAATAATCTACTCAGGGCTTACCGGCGGCAACGACCAGAAGATGGTCGAAGGCAGCGTGTTCGCAACAGCTTTTGTGTGGGATATATGGCACCCGCTCCTGGCCTTTTCCATCCTTATCATCGGACGTTTCTGGTGTTCGGTCTGCCCGTTGGGCGCCATTCATTCCTGGGTAAGCCGTACTTTTAGCCTGAACCGCAAATATCCTGAAAAGTTCAGGAATGTGTGGATTGCCATTGCACTGTTCATATTTGTCACTGCTGCCGAGCGACACCTGTTCAGGTTCACCCGCAACCCTGAGGCTACTGCATTCCTGCTGTTGACCTTCCTTGGCATTGCGATAGTAATGGGCATGGTATACGAGAAGCGCACCTTTTGCAAATTCGTCTGTCCGACCGGACTGGTGCTGGGAGTGTTCAGCATGATATCCGGCAGTGAATTGCGCTGCTCATCGAAGGATGTATGCAAGGCGCATAAGGATAAGGAATGCCTCACCGGTAATGAGCACGGTCACGGCTGCCCCATGTACGAGTTCCCCCAGACCATGGAACGCAATAACTCCTGCATTTATTGCACCCAATGCATCAAAACCTGCTCAAAAAACAACATCCGCGTGAGTACCCGCCCCCTGGGAATGGACGTGCTTAAATCAAAAAAGGTGTACCCTGACGAGGCCTTCTTCGTGCATTCAATCACTGTCATAATGTTCTTCCTTATGGGTATGGAACACACGCCGTTCCGTAACAGGATTATCGAACTGGTGCACTGGCTGGGTATCGACCGAAACATCATGGCGGTGGTCATCCTGACCGGTATCAGTATATCTGCAGTTCTGTTGATGTACCTGGCAATGCGCGGTACACACGACCAGCAACATGCCCGGAACCGGTTCGTATCCTATTCCTACGCGTTCATACCTCTGGGACTGGCCGCATACATGGCATGGAACCTGTTCAAACTGATTCGGGGCATCTTCTTTGGGATGTATGAAGTCACTCACTGGGCCGGGTTGAACATCATCAACGGCAATCCATCCCTGGACTACGGGACCATTAACCTGTTACAGATACTGATATTGATTGCCGGGTTTGTATTTTCCCTCTGGTTAGGATATGGGCTGTCCCGGAGCCAGAACGGCAACAGACTGGCAGGTTCAGGAATTGCAGGTGCGTTTGCGGTCATGACTTTGTACACAGCCATAGGTCTGTGGATACTTACCCTGCCTGTGCTGGACATGACCTGATGAATGAAATATTGCATTGACAATAATAATCAGAATAATAAACCGACCAAAATACAATGATATAAAAACAGCAGCGGAAGTAATGAAATGAGAACCAAGAAAGCAATAACCCTCGTAGTATTGGTACTGGTGATAGGCTTCCTGTACCTCACAATGAACAACTCGGTGGTGCTCAGTGATGAGAACTACGCGTACCTGTCAGATTTCCAGTGGCATAAGAACCTGGATGAAGGTATGGCCATTTCCAGGGAAGAGAACAAACCTGTATTTGTCTATTTCTGGGCCGTTTGGTGCCAGTATTGTGAGAAATTCGAGACCCAGACCCTGACCGACCCCCGGATACGGCAGATGCTGGAAGAAGATTTCGTGATGGTGGCCATCGACCTGGACGAGGATAACGTGGTTCCCGCACGGTACGGTGTCAGTTACCCGCCCCATGAACTGTTCGTGGACGGTAACGGGAAAGTGATCGACAGGGTGGGGGGTTATGTCGATGCCGATTATTTCTACCAATTACTGAAGTCGGTCAAGGCAAATTACGATTCTACTCATGGAGGACAATAAATGGAGACTGGAGACTCTTTACTATTCCTGGCCATAGTGACAAATGTCATTATACTGGCCGGTTTGCTACTCAAGGAACTGAAGAATGACGAAACGTTCATGCCCTGGATGACATGGTTATTGAGGGGCGCAACTGCGCTGCTTACCATTGACCTGCTATTGTTGACCAGCTACTTCGTGAACTCGAATTTCAGGTATATATATGTCTGGCAGTACAGCAGCCTGGACCTTTCCCTGTTCTATAAGATATCTGCAGTGCTGGCAGGACAGTCGGGCACGTTGCTCTTCTGGGTGTGGGTCATAGTTGTCTCTGCGTTCTGGCTCAGTGAAAAACACGGCTGGGACACACCGCTCATTCGCAGGACCCAGCTGGTTACCCTGCTGGTTGGGCTGTATCTGATGATAATGACCTTCAAGATATCTCCCTTCGAGACTATCTTTGTCTCAAACCCATCTCTCCCTCCGAATTTCATGCCTGATGACGGTTCCGGGCTGAACACCCTGCTCATCACTCCCTGGATGGCGATCCATCCTCCAACCCTGTTCATAGGGTATGGCCTGATGACCATCCCCTTCGCTGCTGCAATGGTCTATCTGTTCACCGGCGAGAAGGGCTGGGAACCCATTGCACGGCAATGGGGCAGGCTCACCTGGTTGTTCCTTACCTGGGGTATTGCGCTGGGTGGATTGTGGGCATACCTTATACTGGGATGGGGCGGCTTCTGGGCATGGGACCCGGTCGAGACATCCTCCTTCATACCCTGGCTGGTACTGACAGGCTTTTTACATGCCATCTCGCAGCACAGGAAGAATGAAATGAATTTCCAGTTGGCTGCACCCTTATTTGCAGCATTTTCCTTTGCAACTATCATATATGCGGCACTGGTGACACGCAGCGGACTGTTCAATTCGGTACATGCTTTCGGTGAGTCTGATACCGGCACATACCTGCTGGTGCTGACCCTGATTTCAGTGGTGGTTCCTACGGTCGCAGTAGTGTTGAAATACCTCAAAACAGATCAGCAGGAGCCGCACGGCCCTGATATGAGCTTTAAGGAGATCGTGCTGGATGTGTTCGAGAAGCAGAACCTGTTCCTTATCACATTGATATTGTTCGGGTTATTGACCCTGGTATCTGTGTGGGGTATCACGTTCCCGGTCATACAGCAACTCCTGGCAAGCGAAAAGGTAGCAATGGCGCCCCAGGCTGTGGATTTCTTTAATGTGAATTCCTATCCAGCAGTGATAGTGATGCTCCTGGTGGCAGGGTATTGCCTGCAGTACACCAAAGGCAAAAAGACCGAGTCATTGAAAACACTGGGCGTTGTCGTGGTATTGACGGTTCTGGTTTCGTTCTATAAAATGAAGAATTTCCATGTACTGGACCATACCACACCGTTCTACCAGTCCCAGCCGCCGCTGTATCGGTTCCTGGGCGAGATATCAGTATTGTCCATAATCCCACCCCTGGGATACATGCTCTATGCGATTTTGCAGACGTTCTCTGACGATGTAAAGAAGTACCATGACAAGAGAAGGATATTGATACGCCGTTCAGGTATGCTGCTCATCCATCTGGGCGTGGTGTTCATTCTGTTCGGCACGCCTATCAGCGTGTCTTTTGGAAGTACTGCCAGCCCTACCCTCAGTCAAAACCAGCTGGGTTCACAGGTAGATGTGGGGAACGGGTACAGCCTGATGCTTAATGATGTAAAGACTGCGGCTCCTGTGGGTTCGTATCCCGGGACTCCTATCCGGAGCATACTGGCAAACCCGCAATCCTATTCAGGCACAACTGTGGAGGTCAGCGGCAAGGTGGTGGAAAAATATGACAGCGGCAGGTATTCTTATCTCACGATCGATGACGACACCGGACAGATGCAGATTGCCACGGACCCGGTGGAGATAAACAATGGTGAAGAGATAACTGCCACAGGTCTGATGATGGTCGACTTTGTAAGCCAGTCTACAGGTGAGGTATACCCTGCAATCCTGTTCTCCAATGATGCCCGCTACCTGACCGTCTCAGGAGGTCTTAACACCCAGCAGGTCTACCTGACTGTTTTCAAGAACGGAAGGGAAGTAGGTGACGGATATGCCGAGTACGTGACCGGTCCCAAGGGCAGTGCCACGCATCCAATGGTTGTGCGAAAGCTGACAAAGGATATTTACATCCTGTTCCAGGGGAAGAGTGAATCCGGTAGTATTCCCCTTACGTTCAAGCTGATACCTATGGTCAATGAGGTATGGCTGGGGATTGTGTTCTTCTCGGTCGGGATCAGCATGATAATGGTCTATAATCCCAATCCCGGAACAAGGAAAAAGGGACACAAAAAGGTTTGAGGGGGATGTCCCCCTCTGGTATTTTAATCCCCTGGTCCTTGTTGAGATTACGTGGGGGTAAGCTGGTGAATTATTGAAATTGATATTTTGAGACGGATGTGGTTATTATAATTATTAATCATATCAATTCGGAATGTATATGTATGATTAATAGCTATACATTCTATGCGTAGTGGGGAGATATCAGATGGAAGAACTTGAAGGCAATACAATTTCAATCGGCGATAGGGTAAAAGTGCTCTGGAACTTTGATAACAGGATGCACATGGGTAAAATTATTGGCATTAAGAATAATGTTGTCACTATCGCATCAAATGAGGTGCCTGAGGAGGGGTTTCTTGTACCTCCCAAGATAACCATAAGTGACCATTCAAAAATATTTAAATTGCCTGAATAACTGGATACAATTTTCGAAAACGAATTCGTGGACTATGAATCAATCGACACGCAGCAACCTCAATCCATACAACAAAAACCCTGGGATGAATAAAATACTACAAAAGATATAAATATCAATTCCAGACAAAATGCCATTATTAAGAAAAGGATTGAGATCAGATGGATAAAAAGGCTTGATATCAGAATATAACGTAGAATCAAATAGTATATGCAGATATATTCCAAAAAAAGATGCAAACAGGATGCTTCTTAATGATAGATCCTGCGAAACTTTGAAGGTTCGAGCCGGAACCTGGACAAATCTATTTAATTTGATCATACAAAATGCAAGACCAATGGCAACAAGAGAACCACCGGCAAAAGAATGGAAAAAACCATGAAGCGGATAGTTAAGACCCAGTAACAGGATGAAAAAAGGTTCCGGGTCAACAACGATGTTTGCCATTATGAACGTGGGGAAGTGAATATACCTGATCAACAATAAACCGAAAAAAAGCGCCGGGGCAAGATGGAAGGGTGTAAGTGGCATAATCCTGTCTTTATACGTCCCATCATGACATTAATTTTCCGTACTTGCTCAATAAAGCCGCCATGCTCACTATCTTCGTGCCCGGTTTTTTGCCAGGAAAAAACATAGCCCTATTCTAACCATCCCATTGACCGCTACAACAGACACCTCCTATCCCAATCCCCATCAGTTAAACTAATGAGGATAAAACCCCTATAAAGATACAAGTAAAACCACACCAAAGCGTGGTCAATTACCAATATCAACTGAGTTACCAACACTACTATTACAGGGAAGACCATGGCAGAACTTGACGAACTGGACATAAAAATACTCACTCTTCTCCAGGAGGAGGGAAGGCAGTCTTTCAGGGAGGTCGCCAAAAAAACCCACACCAGTGTACCCACCATTGGCAGCCGCGTCGAGCGCATGCAGCAGCTGGGCATCATCAGGAGATTCACTATTGATATCGACCAGGAAAAGATCGAAGGGTATCAAAGCGCAGTGCTGATCATTGATGTCAAGCCATCAGAGTCACAGGCTATCGTTTCCAGGTTATCCGAAATGGATGAGGTCGTGGAGATTTCCGTATCGTCTGACTCGGATTTCGGCATCATAGCAAAGGTCGTGGGAAGCGCTGACGATGTGATGCGCATCCAGAACTCACTTACCGAACCCGGCATCAATAAAGCGCGGGCCATACTTATCAGGGATGTCATTAAAAAAGATGCCACGAACATGGCAGCTTCATTGATCAAGATGTCCTGTTCCTACTGCAGCAAGGAGATGGCAGAAGGGGCTGTAAAGAGCAAGATCGATGACAAGAACTATTATTTCTGCTGTAACACCTGTAAATCCGCGTTTATGGATAAATACCAGGGGTTCAAGAAAAAATCCTGATTTCGGATATGTTGAATGTGCTGTAATGGTACATTCAAAATCCATGTATTCATTCTTCTATTTCTGCTTCATATTTTGACGGGCATTTTACCAGGATGTTGCGGGCATTGAAAATCCCTTCAACATATTGTCCCTGTACCACGATGGGAAATTCACTGTTAAAACTGTTCGGCAGGCTTCCTATATAATATACATCAAAAGTGCCGGTGTCATCCGTCATTTTGAACATGAGTTCAGTAGTTTCAGGGACCCAGGATACCGTATTATTTACAACGCTTCCATTCACGCTGATCAACTGTCCTTCATAATTCCCATTTTTTACATCGGCTATCTTCATATAACTGGAAATGGAATTTCCCAATCCGGTTATCGTAAGATATCCGATCAGGAGTATAACGGCAGTACCGGCCATAATGGTCTTATTTTTCCTGTTCATTATAGATATACATTAGGTGTAAAGTATATTATCTTTACGCTTGATGTAAAACGCCCTGTTGTAGGAAAATACGTCTGAATAACAACCTGGCACCTACGTATGAAAAAAGAATGACAATAAATAAAAGCAGAGGATTGGAAATCCCCGCTTAACCCTGAATTTTCAAAAATGTTCACAATTATTGAATGGAAACAAGCTTATGCACATGAAACGTGGCACTTGCAGGTTCCCTTATTGGCTTTCTTCACTTTTCGAATCACCATTAATAATCACCACTATAGTTTAGGGAATATTCATTTAAGCATTTTACGGTTTACTAAATGTAAAGTCATTTTTTAATCATCATGCCTGTATGTACTTGTCCGGGTCCACTCCATTGGCCAGGCACATCAGCGGGTCGGGCGATACCATGCTGCCGCCCCACATTTTTGCCCGGTACCTGCACCCTCCCCGGCAGTCCCTGATACTGGCACATCCGGCACAGTCCAGTTCATCCAGGTCCCATAATTGTTCATCACACAGCCGTTCCCAGGCAGGTAACAACCCCTGTGATATATTGCCCGCAGGTTCACCGGCAAAGAACCCGCACTTCGCTATATCCCCGTCCGGCATCACCGTACACAGGTGCGACCCGCAGGTATAGTGTCCGGTGCTCTCATGGGCTCCTTCCCCGAACCCGTATAATGAAAAGATACTGGCTGCCCTGGAGATGTCGGCCATCCATGTTGGATTTTCTGACAGATATCCTGCGTCGCAGGGGAGGTCCACTGACCACTGGAGCATATCAAGTGCATTGATGGTCTTTTCAATTTCATCGAACTCATCGAGATTACGGGCATGTATCATGGTAGCTGCCGATACATCTATGCCCTCGGCTTTCAGGTATCGTACTGCATCCCGGGTCTTCCCGAAGGTCCCCTCGCCCCGCAGCGCATCATGGGACACCGCAGTCCCGTCAATGCTTACCTGTACTTCATGCACCAGTCCCTGAAGGCGCAGTGCCGTTCCATGGTCAATAAGGGTGCCGTTGCTCAACATCACAATCCTGAGGCCGGATGCTTTCAGGTATTCCAGGAACTCCCATATGTGGGGATGCAGCAGAGGCTCACCACCCGAGAGCATTATCTTAAGCCCGCCCATTGCTATGAACTCATCCACCATCTGCCTGAAAATATTCATCGTCATATCCTCTCCTCTCATTGCTCCCAGGTAGCAATGTTTGCATTTCAGGTTGCAGCGGGTGGTGGTGTGCACCAGCAGGTAGCGCAGGGAAGGTATGGGCGATTGTCTGACCTGGAGGTGGCGTGGGGTAGGTCGGTCCCGGAGAACAAAGAGACCTTCTTGTTCCAGGTAATCGAGGAGTTCCAATACCTCTGGCCTGTTATTTTTTTCCAGGATATCATTCATAGAAGTTGTGCCATCAAATTGCAGCAGGAATTCCAATGCCTCCTGGTCGACCTCATATAGCTGGTCACGTGCAGCATCGAAAATGGAGGGTACTTCAAGCAGTTTCAGACTGCAATCTGCTAAAAGTATCGGATATTCGCTGTTACCTGAGTGCATCCAGTACCTCTTGCGGGCTGACAACTCTTTTTCTCAACAGGTTCTTAACGATCTTGAATGCAAAGCATTCCAGTATCTTTTCATCGGGTTTGAAGAAATCACAATCATGGCAAATGAATTTCACCAGTTTGCCATCATCATTGTAGAATTCACTATCGTCAAGGAACTGCTTTTCATGAGCCATTATTTTCAATTGTTCGGTCTTTTCAGCCATACAGTCTAAAATCAGATACTCTATTATATTGATTTTGCCTTACACTCGTAAAATATTCCTATCAAGGAACGATCAGGAGCCACTTTTATTGAAAATAGATATAACTCCAATAATTATCAGTAACAGCCCCAACATCTTAATGATCGTCTGTGCCTTGAACATGAAAAAAGAAGCATCCCTGCTCATTACACCATACATGAACAGTGAAGAGATGAGATTGAAGTAGAAAAACACCACCAGTATGCCAAGCATCGTCATTAGCATTCCGGCGTAGCTTATTAACTGCTGTTTTTTCTGTTTATCCATGGTTGTTTCGTTCCTTCCTTTTATTCAGTGTCTTTGATTCTATGGGCATAACTATAATGGACCGGATAGATATATTCTTTGAGGAAAATGTCAGTAATCACAAAATACAACCGGATTTCATATGTGTATGACCTGATGGAATCCATGGTCGAATTCCTGAAATTTAGAAAATGGCGGCGTATGGTGCTGTCTGATATCGGCGGCAGGGTACTTGATATGGGAGTGGGTACGGGAAAGAACCTCAACTATTATCCCGGGAACAGCACGGTGATCGGAGTGGATATTAGTCCGGGTATGCTCGAGCATGCAAAGAAAAAGGCAAAGGATATGGATAATGTCTCGCTTCTGGTGATGGATGGGGAACACCTGGCATTCAAGGATGATAGTTTCGATAACGTGGTCACTACTTTTGTCTTGTGCTCGGTTCCGGAACCGGTAAATGCTTTACAAGAGTTGCGGCGGGTGTGCAAATTCCAGGGCACCATTACAAACCTGGAGCATATGCGAAGCGAACATGTTTTTATTGCATTTCTGGAGGATGTGTTCAATCCTGTTTTCACATTTATCATGGGTGTCAATATCAATCGCAGGACTGTGGAGAATATCAAAAAAGCCGGGTTGAAGGTTATTGAGGAGCGCAACCTGGGATTGGGGGATGTGTTCAGGCTGGTACGGTCGAAACCAAAAAAACAGGTTTAAACCTAATAGTATCAAATATCAACAGACCACGTGTCTCAGTACTCATAGGGTTCTTCATCAGTTCAGTAAGGTTTTATCATCATTGACACATGGTTCTGCAGAATACTTGTTAAACGCTTTTTTAACACTTATAGAATGCTTACAGCACAGATACTATCTCATCTGCGATTTGCCTTGCGGCCACCTCCGGATCATCGGACTGGTAAATGCTCCTGCCCACTATCACATAATCGGCCCCTGCCCTGATAGTATCACCGGCACTGCCGCCCTGCGCACCGACACCCGGCGATATGATAGTAAGGTTGCCCACGATATCTCGTATCTGCTTCACCCGTTCAGGCCGCGTGGCAGGTGCCACCACACCCGTGACACCGCAATCAACAGCCATACGTGCCATATCCCCGGCAGGAGCAGTCATGAAATCAGCCGCACCCGGATGGCTCATCTCTGTTACCACAAACAGGCCCCTGTTCCATTTTCCGGCCTCGGACACGCATGCCTCAAGACTATCCCGGCCGGTAAAAGCGTGAACTATCACAGCTGCAGCCCCTGCCCGATATGCCTGCTGCAATATCAGGCGGTCGGTATTGGGAATGTCAGCCACCTTGAAGTCGGCAATTACCGGAGCGAACCGGGCCAGGTCACTGATGATATCCACGCCTGCTGCCAAGACCAGCGGGTACCCCACCTTCACTGCATCCAGGCAGGCGGCGGTTTTTTCTGTAATGGCAATAGCGGCATCCCTGTCAGTCACATCCATAGCAAGTATCAGTCGTGTATCTTTTTTCATGGAATACCCCTTCCTTTTTCTCCAAGCCTGCTCCTGGCAGCGGCCACCATAATGGGCAGAGTAATAGTGGCATCGCCGTACACGGTCATGGCTTTTGCATTCTCTCCAACTTTGCCCCAGGACTGCGCCTCGTCCAGGGTGGCACCGCTCAGTCCCCCGGGGTCAGGCCGGTCCGTGGTCAGCTGGATAGCATAATCAAAATCCCTGGGAGTGACCAGCATGCTTTGCAGGATATAGTTCTTAGGCACGCCGCCACCTATCAGCAATGCACCGGCCCGCTTTGCATTATAGCATATATCTATGAACTCACGCATATCTGCAAAGGCGTCTACCACCAGTTTTCCGGTCTGCCTGAACAGCCAGGCCTGCAGACCCACGATAGAGTCCTGGATGGCCGGACAATAGATGGGAATTTCAGCGTTGCAGGCGCATTTCAAGAGGGAATTTTTATCTTCCAGCTTGCTCCCTATGTGGGTAAGAAGTTCCCTTATCGAAATGGTCTGCCCTTCCAGTTCTGAGTATGTTGTCTGCAGGAACTCCTCAACATTCGTGAAATGCTCCTCCGGCAGGAACACGTCATATATCCTGTTCACCCGGTCATGTTTCAACTGGATATCATCCACAAGGTCTGACCCCTTGAAGTGGTGGAGTCCCAGGCTTTCGATAATGTCATGCACCAGGTTTGCACCGGTGGTCACCAGCACGTCGATATGACCATCCCTTATCAGGCTGCTGACGATAGTGCGCATACCTGCGGGTACCATGGCCCCGGCAAGGCCGAAGAATTTCGTGCATTCATTATCCTCAAGCATAACCGTGTAGATATCCACTGCTCCTGCCAGCCGGCCCGCACCGAAGGCGCAGCCGCTCAGCTGGTTGACCAGTTCATCCACGGACATGTCAGATGTTATATATGCGTGATTGATGGGGTGTTCAAGCCTGCTGTTGTGGATTGGAACGCTGAGTTTTTCTTCATGTTTCATAATTGTTAAAAAAATTAAACACTATTTTATAATTTATTTTAAATATGTCTTCGAACTGCATTTATAATCAGGTCTTTGTCATTTCTTATCCCGTTGACCAATATCATTTTATGAAGAATTCCATAATTATCATCCTCGACTTTCCCAATAAGTTCAAACCCTATTTGTTTGTACATATTAATTAATCCTGGTCGGTCAAAAGCATATGCATAGATGAAATCAAATTCATGGTGAAACATATACATACATATTAATTTTAATAAAGTACTTGCGTATTTGTTACCTTTTTTTGTATTTGACGTTGCGATTATATCAAGAAAAAGGCCAGTATGACTATTAATGCCTTTTTCATAGAATTGGATAATAGAACAGATATCGGCTTTATCTTCTACAAGGTAAATCTTTGCATCAGTATGCTGCTGGTTCTTGAAAAAATCAGATAAGGAAATCTTATCAATACGGAAATCTCCACATTTGAATGACTTACTGCAATCTTCGTACAGTATTTTTCTTACAATACCTCGGGGGTAGGTCCTGATTGGATAATCGCTCCAGGGGAAATATACTCTGGTATCTTCTTCTGTCTCAAAAACGAAAATATTCGGAACAATCATTGAATTTTGTCTCATCAGTAATGATAATATCTTTATCTCAGCTGCACCAAGGCTAAGCAGTTTATTTACCACTTTTAAGACAGTTTTTCCGGAAATCACCGTGTCTTCACATATTAGTATATTCTTATCTCGAATGTCAGATAAGTTAGAATCAGGTATCGATACAGAACCGTTATTAATACTACAAGAAATTATTTTTTCAAATGTACCAATATTGTTGATTCTTTCAGCAACATGCATTCCACCAGTGTTTATTCCTAAAAGAATGTATGAATCAAAACCCTCTTTTTTTATTTTTTTATAAGCCTGCTGCAAGCTATTTTCTACATTGTTTTCATCAAAAAAAATCTCTCTCACTTAATTCACACCAAAAGCTCAGTCACAATGCCGGATATCGTGAGAAATATAAAGCAGGGAAGGACTTGCCATGGGTGATTCTTCAACGAGGTTTCCCCATTCATCTGCAAAACAATCTATACACATTTCACTTAACTGTGGATGTTCTTCACCAAGGGGCATATGACACATTTTGCATTCTGAAACCATTTATTACAACCTTCAATGTAGTATGACATTTCTGTTTACGAACTATTGAATTATCGTTTGTAATAATATATATGATTTATCATCATGAATTCCCTGTTTTCATGTATCAGGTATAATCTGATATTTTCTGGTAAATATGACGAAGGGAGGATTTTTCGAACACAGTATATGCGCAAATCAGCCATTAATCGAAAATGGTTTCGTTGCTTAACTTTTATATAATTTCGCCACACTATGTGTCGTTACGCATCAGGAAATGCAGCAAACACAAATAAATCAGATCATTATTTTTCATCTATGGGGCAAAAATCTATGAATCACAATTACAATCCCAAAAAAATCGAGTCGAAATGGCAAAAACGCTGGGAAGAATCAGGGATATTCACCGTCACCGAGGACACCTCAAAACCAAAGTACTACTGCCTTGAGATGTACCCGTACCCATCAGCAGCACTGCATATGGGTCACCTGCGCAACTATGCCATCGGGGACAGCATAGCCAGGTTTAAACGGATGCAGGGATTCAACGTGCTCTATCCCATGGGGTATGATGCCTTCGGGCTGCCGGCAGAAAATGCTGCCATCAAACAGAAAATCGACCCAGAGACCTGGACCCGCAGCAACATAAAAAACATAAAACGCCAGCAACAGGAGATGGGCCTGTCCTACGACTGGTCGCGTCAGATACAGAGCCTGGATGAGGATTATTATAAGTGGAACCAGTGGATATTCCTGAAATTATTTGAAAAAGGGCTAACGTACCGGGAGAACGCGCTGATAAACTGGTGTCCCGACTGCCGTACCGTGCTTGCTAACGAACAGGTCATTAATAACAGGTGCTGGCGCTGTTCAACCGTGGTGGAGCAGAAGGAATTGAAACAGTGGTTCTTCAAGATACGGGACTATGCGGATGAACTGCTGGATGGCCTGGAAGACCTGGACTGGCCAGAATCTGTCAAAATGATGCAGCGCAACTGGATAGGGCGCAGTGAAGGTACCATAATCAGGTTCACCATAGCCGATACAGGCGAGACCATCCCCATTTTCACTACGCGACCTGATACCGTATTCGGTGTTACCTTCATGGTATTCGCACCCGAGCACCCGAAGATAAAGGAATGGGTCGAGGGTACAAAATACCAGGCCGACTTTGAAGCATTCCTGGCCGAGGTCGCGCAGGAAGACAAGTTCCTGAGGATGTCTGCTGATAAGGATAAGAAAGGAATGTTCATCGGCAAGTACGCTATAAACCCGCTGACGGGGGATGAAATTCCTGTGTATGTCGGCAATTTCGTGATCTATGAATACGGTGCGGGAGCAGTAATGGCAGTACCAGCCCACGACCAGCGCGATTTCGAGTTTGCAAAGGTGCACGATATACCCATAAAGATAGTCATCCAGCCTCCTGACAGGGAACTCAACACCGATGAGATGGAAGAAGCCTATATTGACGACGGAGTACTGGTGAACAGCGGAGAATTTGACGGCACTGGCAACCGGGATGCCATCATCAGGATAAGTGAGAAATTACAGAGCCAGGGGTTGGGCGAGCGCACGGTCAATTACAAGCTCAGGAACTGGCTTATATCAAGGCAGCGCTACTGGGGTACTCCCATCCCCATCATCTACTGCAACGAATGCGGTACCGTACCTGTACCCATTGAAGACCTGCCTGTCAGGTTGCCTAAAGATGTAGAATTTACCGGTAGCGGCAACCCGCTGGAAACCTCAAGGAGTTTTTCCGTTGTTACCTGTCCCGGTTGTGGCGGGCCTGCCCGAAGGGAGACCGATACCATGGACACTTTTGTGGACTCATCCTGGTATTTCTTCAAATACTGCAGTCCTTGTACTGAAACCATGCCGTTTGAAAAGGAGGCAGCTTCCTACTGGATGCCGGTAGACCAGTATATCGGTGGTATAGAACATGCTATCCTGCACCTGTTATACGCCAGGTTCTTTACCAGGGCCATGCGGGATATCGGGCTGACTGAAGTAGACGAACCCTTTGCCAGGTTGCTATGCCAGGGTATGGTGAATAAAGAAACGCCCTACTGTGAGGTGTGCGGCAGGTTCCTGCCTCCCGGCGAATTCGAGGAACATTCATGCTGTACCTGCGGTAGCAAATACGCTATGAAGAGCGCAAAGATGTCAAAGAGCCTGGGCAACGTTGTTGACCCCCAGATATTAATGGACAAATACGGGGCTGATTCATCACGTTTTTTCATACTTTTCGGTTCAAATCCCGAACGAGAACTGGAATGGTCAGATTCGGGGATCGAGAGTGTGTATAAGTTCCTTGATAAGACATATCGCCTGCTGGTAGAACCGCCTTTTTCCCTGAAAAATGGCATTGATGCCAGGGACAGCTATATCCGATTCCTGACTCACATGACCATTAAGGAAGCAAACGAGGCCTTTGAGGAGCTCAAACTCAAGGATGTCCTCACAAATATACAGGCACTGGTTGACGGGATATCTGATTACAATCAGTCTGCGGTCAATGGTGAGATAGTTAACAATGCCAGAAGGGCTATTATGTTACTGTTAAGCCCGATAACGCCTCATCTTTGTGAGGAAGCCTGGGAATCTACCGGGAATGAAGGCCTCATCTGCCAGGCCAGATGGCCGAAATGTGATTATGCCGTGGTCAATGAATCAGAATCCTATAAGTGGAATATGCTTGCCGACCTGGGTGATGACGTAAAGGAGATACTCAAGGTGGCACATATCATATCTCCAGAAAAGATACAGATAATTGTTGCAGCCGGATGGAAGTTCGAGCTTGCAGCCCTTTTCAGGCAGGAGTTCGCCAGGACAAAGGACAGGGGGCAAATAATGAAAGCCCTGATGTCCACAGACCTGAAACGGTATGGGAAACAGGTCAATGTGATACTGGGTAAATACCTGGATGACCCTGCCCTGGCTCCATCTGTTGAAGTGGATGCACGGGTGGAATATGATTTCCTGAGAAGCGCCGCTTCTATCTTAACATCTCAGTTCAGTTGCGCAATCGAAATTTCCCGGGAAGAGGACTCAAAAGAGAAGAAAGCTGTAAGTGCTCTCCCGGGGAGACAATCTATTATAGTGGATTGAATATTTGTATGATTGCCATAAGTAGTTGGAAAAAAGCAGATAGAAATTGTTAGTTGTGTAATTACATGCCGGAATCACAAATCGAGTTTGAAGTTAAAGCGCCTATTGAATCAGTATGGAGTTTGATGGCTGACCCGGAAATGTCCACACACTGTATCCCAGGATTGCTGGAATGCGAGGTCACCGGCCCCAATACAAATCTCTGGATAATGGAATTCCAGATAGGACCATTGATAAAACGGGTCGAGATGAACAGTACGACCATAGAAGTTGACCCGCCGTACCGGGGAAAATGGGAAGGAAATGCCAAAGGTATTAAAATGAGCGGGGAAATTGAACTCAAGGAGAATACCAATTCCAGTACCATTGTTTTTTACAAATTAAGACTGGAACCTCAAAGCCTGTTCTTGCTGTCCATGATATCCTTTATTGAGCAAAAACTGGACAATGATGTGCGCCAGTATGCCGAGAATGTCAAGTACCATGTAGAAAAGGACAATTCGTTTGAGAAGAATACTGGTAATGTATAATTATATTAGATAGGTGGTTTGAACAATTTTGCTCAGAAAAGCCAGGGTTGGGGATGTTGCCCAGATCCGTCAGCTGATCAATGTTTATGCGCACCAGGAGGTCATGCTGCCTCGTGCCATCGGAGAGTTATATGAAAATATCCGGGACTTTTTTGTAATTGAAAAAGAAGACCTTATCGTCGCCTGTGGTGCGCTGCACGTGACCTGGGAAGAGTACGGTGAGATATTGTCACTGGCAGTGTCCACTACAGAGAAAAGAAAAGGACATGGTTCCAGGATACTTGAGGCATGTTTGAAGGAAGCTCAGGAACTCGGTATCAAGCATCTGGTCACATTGACGTATGCACAGGAGTTTTTTGAGCATCACGGGTTCAAGGTTGTGGATAAGTCTACACTTCCCCATAAATTATGGAGCATGTGTGTGAAATGTCCCCGTTTTCCTGAATGTGATGAAATTGCAATGATAAAAGAACTGGACTGAGTTCACTGGTATCCTTATCTCACCGGTATTCTTTGCAGTAACTATTATGTTCATTGCTGTTCATTGTGTTTTATGGACACTATGCCAGATTTTAACCCGGAAGATGCTGCAAAGAAGATCACCAATTTCATCAAAGCGTATGTGAAAAAATCCGGCACAAAGGGTGCTGTTATCGGACTTAGCGGAGGTATAGATTCTGCTGTTACCACGTACCTGGCTGTAAAAGCACTGGGCAGGCAAAATGTGCTTGCACTAATCATGCCTGAAAGAAGCCTGACACCTCCTGAAGATGTACTTGATGCCACTGATGTGGCAAATATCCTGAACATCGAATTTTCAGTAATGGATATATCTGAAACACTTAATTCATTCATCATCTCAATACCTGAATTTGTGGAGGATGACAGGATGTCAGCGGGTAACCTGAAAGCCAGAATCAGGATGTGTACCCTGTATTACTATGCAAACATGATGAACCGCATTGTGATAGGTACAGGCAACAGGACAGAACTGCTCCTGGGGTATTTTACTAAATACGGAGACGGTGGAGTGGATATTGAACCGATTGGAAACCTGTTCAAGTCGCAGGTCAGGAAACTGGCAGTTTACCTGGATGTACCCAAACACATCATAGACAAACCGCCTACTGCGGGACTGTGGCCCGGGCAGACAGATGAGAAGGATTTGGGCCTGACCTATGAAGAGATTGATAATGTACTGGTTGCACTGCTGGACCAAAAAGAATCTTTTGAATTCGTGGTGAACCGGTATGGAATAGATGAAAAGGTAATTTCAGGGATGCTTGCGCGGATCGAGCGAAATATTCACAAACGCCGGGTTGCTCCCACACCACCGAAATAGAAAAGATAATAAATAATGGGTGGCATAATCATCATCATTATGTCTGGAAAAACGCCGTTGTGGATATATTCAATTGTATTTTTATTACTGCTGTTCTTGTTACCTGTTTGTGCAGCTGAAATGACATACACGTTTGATGTTAACAAGGACGGTGGAGCATGGTATGTAATAGAATATCGTACGCTTCTGGATTCACAGGCAAGGGTGGATGAGTTCAACAGTTTCAAAGGTATGGTCGAAGGCAACACAACGTTTAAAACTGAATTTGAATCAAATATGCGCAATATTGTCTCACAGGCAGGGGTTGCCACATCAAGACCTATGACTGCAAGTGATTTTGATGTTTTGGTAAGTGTTCAGAACACGGCTACCGGTAATTACGGCATTGTGCGTTCTTCTTTTAAGTGGAGCCATCTGGCAGAGGTTTCCGGTTCTTCAATTAAACTGGGTGATGTGTTCTTTGGCGGGCAGTATATTTCCAATGACGATACTTTTATTGTGAAAATACCTGATGGGTATAAGCTCTCAGGGGCTACTCCTGAACCTGATGTCAGGCGTAAGGATGAACTGATATGGAACGGACCACGGACATTTAATTCGGGTGAACCCACGGTTACTTTTGCGAAAGGGACATCCTGGCTGGTTATAGCAGGGATTCTGGTCATACTAGGCGCCGGAGCATTTTTCATCTTAAAAAAAAAAGATTACACCGGTAGTAGCAATGCCAAACGGCCCGGTAAAGTGAGTAAAGCCGAACCATCCGGAACCACACAGTCTGAGCGCCCGGGGTCGTCCGGAAGTACGGGCATGGTTCCAGGTCTTGAATCCGATGAGGATATTATTATATCCATGCTCAAGGAACGTGGTGGTGCTATGATGCAGTCCAGTATTGTGAATAATAGTGGTTTTTCTAAATCAAAAACCAGTTCCCTGTTGAATAAGATGGCTGAGGATGGATTGATACAGCGGGTCAGGAAGGGAAGGGAGAATCTGGTCCGACTCGTCTGAATTATTGTATTTCATAGACAAAACTGTTCTGGCTGTGATAGTGTCTGGATTTTAGAATTTAATGGATGTATACAGCTTTTCTATTGGGAGTGATACATCAACTGTGGGGCAGTATGAATACAACAGAAGATTTGATCAGTATCATCAAAGAATCTTATCGAAGTAATAGTACTCATTTTAAAAATAATTTCGTCCCGTCTATTGAGGAAGGGATTCATGAAGGGGTCACAAAGGGAATTGAGAACGGGTAAAAGAAGGAATTCTGGATGGTCTCGATGAATGTTTTGATATGGGATTTTTAACAATCAAGCGTAAAGCTCCCAAGGAATTAACCGAGATACTATCCATGGTCGGTATTTCAAAATGAAAATACCGGAAATATTGATTTTGAATAAAAGTAAACAGCCGGACCTGCACCGGATTTATCCCCTCAGACTAAATTATTGGCAGTCCGGCTGGCTTCATTGTGGTTGGATTTAATTGTTCACGTTAACCTTTGAGTCCTATGAATTATCATCTGACGAATCGTCATCTTTTTCTTCATGGTCTTCTTTTGTGTCGTCACTGTAGTTTTTGTCATCGTTTTTGTATTCATCTTCATCACCTTCATCATCACTGTCATCGGATTCGTCTTCATCGTCTGATTCATCCTTATCGTCAGATTGATAGTGGTCAGATTCTTTTAGGTCATCCTTCAGCTCATCTACCAGGTCATCAGCCTGTTCTGCCAGTTCTTTTGCATTCTCATATTCACCGGCATCAAAAGCTGTTTGGGCTTGCGCAAGCAGATCTTTAATCTCATTCACTGTGCTGTTAACCGGAGTGACATTCATAGCGTTATACTTTTTTAGAGTTTTGTTCAGGTCGTTTTTCGTATCTCGTATTTCTTCGAGTGCCTTCTTTCGCTGTTTCTCTGTTATGCCCAGTCCATCCTTGATTTTGTCCTCGACCTCGTCACCGTCTTTTCCAGACTCTGTTTTGATCTTTATCTTGGTCTTACTCTTTTCGTTCTCAATCTCTATCTTGACTTCTCCGGTCTGGCCTTCAAGGCTTGCAAGAATGGAATTTATCATTTCCTGCTGTTGAGCAGTGATATTCCCTTTAACCTTGATATCGATTTTTAATCCGTCCTTTACTACCTTTATCTTATTACTGTGCTCATCGACCTTTTGCTTGACTTTGATCTCTTTTTCCAGCTTTTTCTCGGAATCGCCGTTCTCAATATTTTTCACATCTGTTTTGAGTTTGCGGAGAATTTCACCATGTCTGTCAGCAGCTTTTTTCATAGCTTTGACATCACCCTTCTCAGCCATTGCTTTTGCTTCAGCAAGGCGTTCCTCGGCAATCTCCAGTTGTTTTTCAATCTTGTCATCATGGTTCAGGGTCATGGCGAGTGCCAGGTTGTCGGTTGCAACATCCAGGAAATATAATACACTATCCGGTGTCGTACCCGGGTCAGTCAATGGGGTTTCATTCTCTTCTGCCATTGCCGGTACTGACAATAACATCAGCACCATGGCGATTATACTTACAATCCGTAATTTCATTATTAGTTCCTCCAAGGATTTTACTTGTATTGTTATTGGGTCATTTGTACCCGGATTTATTTAGTACTTTCATGTAACAGAGGGAAACCAGCCTGAAACAAGGTGAAACAAACAATAGCTGATACAAAACCGAAACAAAGTGCAGTAAGACAGAACAAGGGAAAACAACTAAAAGGAGATACAAATCCGGAGCGAGGTGAGGTAAGACACAACATGATGAAACAAACAAAAGGAGATACAAACCTGAAGCGAGGTGAGGTAAGACACAACATGATGAAACAAACAAAAGGAGATACAAACCTGAAGCGAGGTGAGGTAAGACACAACATGATGAAACAAACAAAACGGGATGCAAACCTTGAGTGAAGTAAGGTAAAGTAAAGTAAAGTAAATGAAGGAAAAAACGAATCGGGTTCTATTTGTTATTTATCAGCCAGATTCAAATCTTCCTGTTCTGTAACAAGGTGTATCTTGTTGGTATTACCCCATGCTTCCTTCCTGATAACGCCCCGCTTTTCCAGACTCTGTAACACCCTGCTCACTTTGACCTTGGAAAAACCGCTTCCCACCTGTATCTGCTTCTGCCACATTACATGGCCGTCAGCCTTTTCCAGCAGGTCAACGACCACCTTTTCATGTTCCACCAGTGCCGGGTAGCTCACTGTTACGGCCGTATCTTCCCGTCCCCTCTTTTTATAATAATTTCGATACCCTGCACCGAACAGGATCAACAATGACAGTGTTCCAATAAGCAACGGGATAGCAGAACCCGAGGCACTGGTGGGTTCCATCATGACAGATATCTCAAAAACACTGTCCACATTCCTCTGTTCCCAAAGCAGGATTATCCGTTGCCCGTCAGAATAGATAGATCCTGGTTCCGGGTGGATAAAAAAAGATACCTCTTTTTCATCAGGAATAATGTATCCAACAGGCAGTTTTAGAATATAGTTGAATTTTGAAGTATTGTATGATGGAATGAATTCTGAATTGTACATTACCTTGTCCTGAAGTTCAAAAATCGGGTAGTCAGTATGGTACGTTATAGTAATGAAATGTTTTTTTAAAGAGTTATCCGGAAGCTTGATTGTCAGCATTGAATATCCCTTCTTTTCATCCAGTACGTAGTTGCTCCTGTTCTCATCAATGAACACCTGAAGTCTTTCAGTTCTTGGAGGTAAGTTCAGGATAATTTCCTCTACAGTTCCCGACATGCTCAACAGGGCATTGATCTCATGGAATGAATCTTCCGGGTCCATCACAACGGTATGGGTATAGGTGTCAAAAATAACGTCCCCGGAAGCATGAACCGGGCCTGTAAGAAGTACAATAAGCGCGAAATAAAATAAGATATTGTATCTCATATAACTTGATTCATTATCATATGGGATACAATATAATGTTTCTGGCCATAATTACCTGTTATTTCAAAATGTCCCTGTACGGGTATTTTGACCTGGACCCTTCCGGGATATGGTCCAGGTTGATGAGGAACTGTGGATCCTGCATCATGCACAGATTCCTGCGTTCCTTGAAATCCTTCAGTGACCGAACCGTTTTCCATGCGCCTGACAGTCCATTTTCATCCAATATATTCCCGAACTCAAAGGGCATGTAAGGACATGCTTTTACTCCCCCATCCACGCAAACATGTGCCCAGCGCCTTCCTGCCATGCAGCCCAGCATCTCACCTTCAAAGAAGGAGTTTGCGAATACCCTGGGACCGGGGGCAGGCTGGTTGAGAGTACGGTGCATATCCAGTATCGTTTGCCTGTCCTCTTCTGATATCACCGGGTCACCGGGGCGTTTGGCCACGCTTTCCCAGATACTGAACTCGTGCACGCCCAGCTCTTTTGCCAGTTCGTACAGACCCGGGAGTTCATGCATGCGGTCCGGTGAGATGTGGGTGGTCATGGTAACCAGCAGTCCGGCATCCAGGCCCATCTTGATGGCATCAATGGCCCACGTATATGCACCTTCCAGCCGCCTGGTCCGGTCATGTTTGGCCGGATCCGTGCTGTAAATACTTATGAGCAGGTTATGAAGTCCTGCATCCCTGAGACGGGCTGCTTTTTCCGGCGTCATCTCTGTGCCCGGTGTGAATATATTGACGATGGCCTTATCCTTGTCCACATACTCAACCAGTTCGAAGATATCATCCCGCAACATAGGGTCACCTTCGGTGAAGGTGATAATAAATGCGCCCATGTCCAGTGCCTGGTCGATGATACCTTTTATCTGGTCAGTGGTCATCTCGCCAGTTCCCTCGCTGACCGTGCAGTGCTCACAGTTGCACTTGCACTCCCTGGTTATCTCGATAGATACGGTTTCAGGTACGTACTTTCCCAGTGCGCAGCTCACTTCAGCCCGTATCAGCCTGTTGAACACCTTACCCGGTATGGGCGGGAGCCAGGTGGATGCGATGAGCGAATCTTCATCGACCCGGGCAGGTTTCTCTTCCCGCAGCCGTTCATTGATGCGGTTCAGGGCGGGGCCGCAGGCTATGCTCAAAGGTCCTGTGGCCGTGAGCCGCATACCTCCGGCAGTTTCCATGTCTACGCTCAGGCCGGGTATTGTGAGTACATTGATATTTTCATGTTCCATGTTGTTGAACTAATATGTTGAAGGAACAATAATCTTTGTGTCTTCATGTTGTCTAAAATTTTCCAGGTCTGGAGATGGAAAAGAGATTTGTATCAGCATTGCCAATAAATCCATTCTGTCTGATTGACTCGATCATAAAAAGGTATCATGTATGTACTACGAAAATATCCTCCCTTCGGCCCGATTAGCTCGAGTATACAAAGTTATACTTTATGTACTATGAAAAAACTGATGTAGGATGTTTATAAATGCATACGAAATAGTGCTGGTGGATTATCATGACCACAGATATTAAAACAAAAGTCGCAATTGCAAAAAGTGCTTCAATTCCTCTTGCCGGCCTGCCAGGGCATGTGAAGGACATGGCTCTAAAAGCAATGGCATCGTCATTAGATTTGAACCGGGATAGTATAATCGCTGCCAACAAACAGGACGTGGAAGCTGCTGAAAAACTTGCCGGGGAAGGAAAGCTCTCACAGGCTCTTGTGAACAGGCTTAAAGTTGATTCTATCAAAATACAGGAAATGATAAACGGCATCAATGATGTAATTACTTTCGCGGACCCTGTCGGGAAAACACTGTCTGCTCTTGAACTGGATAAAGGTCTTGAACTATTTCAGGTAAGCTGTCCAATCGGCCTGATAGGGGTTATCTTTGAATCGCGCCCCGATGTCATCCCACAGATAATGTCGCTGTGCCTCAAAAGCGGAAATGCCACCATTTTCAAAGGCGGAAGCGAAGCAGCCCGTTCCAATAGAACGATATTTGACGTGCTGGTGAAGGCTATTGAAAGCATCGAAGAGATGCCCAAAGGAGCATTTGCCCTTATGGAAACAAGGGAAGAGGTACATCAGATCCTGAAACTTGACGGTTACCTGAGCCTTCTCATTCCCAGAGGCTCCAACGAGTTCGTGAAGTATATCCAGGACAATACACGGATCCCGGTACTGGGTCATGCTGATGGTATCTGCCATGTATATGTGGACAACGAAGCAGACATCTCAAAAGCGTATGATGTATGTTATGATTCAAAGGTACAGTACCCTGCAGTCTGCAATGCTATGGAAACCCTTCTTGTGCACAGGGATATCGCACAGGTATTCCTGCCTGAAATGGCGAGGAGATTCAATGATGCCGGAGTTGAACTTCGCTGTTGTGACCGTTCATTCGAACTCCTGAAGGGGTTGGGATTTTTCAAAGCTGTGCTGCATGCTACTGAAACGGACTGGAGCACTGAGTATAATGACCTGGTCCTTTCTATCAAAGTCGTGGATTCACTGGATGATGCCATCCACCATATTAACAGGTACGGGTCACACCACACTGATGCAATAATAACTGAGAAGGGCAAGAATGCTGAAACATTCATGGAACGCGTGGATTCATCAAGCGTAATGTGGAATGCTTCCACCCGTTTTGCAGATGGTTTCAGGTACGGGAAAGGTGCAGAGGTGGGTATCAGTACGAACAAGATACATGCGCGAGGACCGGTAGGAATGGAAGGATTGTTGATCTATAAATATATCCTTATAGGGAACGGGGACAGGGTAGCGGACTATACCGGGAAGAATGCCAGGAAGTTCACCCACCAAAAATTGAATACCGGTCTTGCTGATACAATGAAGGGAAAGAGATGATATGACATCTATTGACAGAGCGGACCTTTTCAGGGACATTAACAGGATAGTTATTAAGATAGGCACTTCATCCCTGTCCAATGAGGACGGCAGTTTCAATACACAGTTGACCGAGAACATTGCATCGCAGGTGGCAAAACTCCAGGAACAGGGAAAAACCGTTATCATTGTAAGTTCCGGAGCCATCGGGATAGGGGTTGACCTGCTTAAATTGAAAACGCGTCCGCGGGAAATTCCCATTCGGCAGGCAGCCGCCGCAGTCGGGCAAAATGTCCTTATGCGGGAATGGCGCACAGCGTTTGAAAAATTCGGTATTAATGTTGCCCAGATGCTCCTGACCTATGAAAATTTCTCGAACAGGTTGACCTACCTGAACCTCCGCAACAGTATTAACGAACTCCTGGAGTTTGGCGTGGTCCCCATCATAAATGAGAATGACCCTGTCTGTGTCCACGAGATAGAAGCAACGTTCGGTGACAATGACAAACTGTCTGCAATGGTGGCAAGCAAGGTTGAAGCGGGACTTTTGATAATGCTGTCGGATATTGATGGGCTGTATGATAAGAATCCCAAAAAGAACGGGAATGCAAAACTCATCAGTACCATTGAAAAGATAACTCCTGAAATTGAGAAATGTGCCGGTAGTCCTACAAGCATGAAAGGCGTCGGCGGGATGAGGACCAAGATCGAAGCTGCCAGGATTGCCTGCATGGCTGGCTGTCATATGGTGATAGCGAACAGTAATGAGGAAAATGCTATCCAGAGAATTATAGCTGGTGGGGAGATAGGGACCTTGTTCCTTGCCCCGAACGGCAAATACCGGAACAGGACGCGCTGGATCATCCTGTCAAGAGCGGCTGGAAAGCTCATTGTGGATACAGGCGCACAAAATGCCATTCAACAGAAAAGAGGGTTGTTACCATCTGGTATCCTTGAGGTGTCCGGGATTTTTGACAGGGGTGATATCATCGAGATCGAATGCGATGGGACGGTATTTGCAAAGGGTATTACTGATTATACCTCCCAGGAGCTTGGCAGGATAAAGGGAAAGCATTCTGGTGCCATCGAGGAAGTGCTTGGATACAAGAATTATGATGAGGTAATTCGAAAAACGAATCTGGGATTATTATAAGCCACATACCTTAATGACTTTCGTTTTTTCTTGATTAGTTATCGTACTTTACTCTCGTTTCTCTTTTCTTGAATAGTTAGAGCCCTGACGCTGGAGTGTCCTTAAGCCATCCGGACACCAACAAATATTTGCCTGTCCACGTATTCAGCCCGACGGGCTGTATACGTTTGCGGCTCGCTACTGGCCTGAGTAGGAGTAATAGCATGGGCCCACGGCGATTTGAACGCCGGACCTCACGGTTATCAGCCGTGCGCACCACCTGGCTATGCTATGGGCCCTTGGTAAAATTGGTTGCTGCGTGGTGCTTGCAACGACTTTTCTGATGTCCGGCTTTGTATTTTAATGTTTTGATTGAAGAGGAACAATAAATTATTTACCCTCGATGGCAACCCGCAGTACTGCTGCAGTATTCTCTTGTCAAGTATCAGGTATGGATCATATATTGTGTATATGGCGTAATTTGGATTTTTACACAGATATATACATTTATATTTCATTACGGTAATGCTTTGTCCTATCAAAGTGATGACCAAAGATGGCATAGTATCTGCCAAAATGGTATACAATCATGGAAATTTGTAATGAGGAGATATGTTTGGGTTCTAAAATGAAACAACAGAAATCAAAACGATCGAAAGCAGAAGCGCAGAAGGTTCGATCAAATTCCTTTTTTAGCAACAATGAAATGTTACTTTTTATAAGGAAGAATTCAGGTTCCATCTCATTCTCATTGATACTTCTGCTAGCAATTATCCTACGATTGTATCATCTCGGTCATGAATCAATTTGGATGGATGAAGCCTTTAGTATCAATATGGCCTCCAATAGCATATCTCACATCATAGAAACGTACGGGAACGATGTCCATCCTCCCTTTTATTATGTACTATTGCATTTCGTAATGCTGTTTGGCAATTCAGAATTCATGGTCAGGATGCCATCTGCCATATTCGGTATACTTACTATTCCTTTACTATATATAACGGGTAAAAAATTCTTTACCTTTAGAGAAGGATTGATAAGTGCATTCCTCCTGTCGATTTCATATTATCATATTTATTATTCCCAGGAAGCGCGAATGTATACACTACTTACATTTTCTTTTCTAGCTTCATTTTATTGTTTCTATCGGGCATGTGAGCATAAAAATAATCTTATCTTTTTTATTGGTTATATTTTATTTACATTAATGAGCATTTATACCCATTATTTTGGTTTTTTTATTCTGCCTATCACGATATTGTACATTCTCACATCAAAGGTTTTATTTAAAAAAATTACCCTTGATATAAAAAGCCTGCACAGAATGTTACTCAGTTGTATCGTTATCACGGTATCAGTAATCCCTCTTGTTCTTATTTTTTTTAATCAGATCAACAATAAAGTAGGAGGGGAAGTGGCCTGGGGTACCAGTCCGGCTAATCTGTTCATAAAATTATTAGTACGTTTCAGTACCCTTGCCCCCTCTACCTCCCTCTTGTTTTCATTATTATTTGTTCTTGGTGCCTTGATATCTTTGAAAAATAACAAGAACCAATTCATCCTCATGGGAATATGGTTCGCACTTCCTATTGTAGTAAGTTATTATCTGGCCTCCATAATGCCTTTTGAGACCAGATATCTGATCATCTTATTACCTGCTTTCCTTCTCTTTATTGCAAGGGGGATTACTGGTACGACAGAATATCTGTTCCCTATAAGGCAGGAAAAAAGAATAAAGTCCACTACAGGGAACGTAGAGAACAATCGAAATGTCTTTATTATTCTTATCCTGCTTTTGTTTAGCTTGGTAAGCTATGGCCCCCTCCATGAATACTATTCCGACAACCTGAAACCTGACTGGAGAGATGCAGCATCGTTCCTTGAACACAACACAAATGATGGAGATGTTGTAATTCCACTTCCGGGTTCTGAAACTGGTGCCATGGCATATTATTATGACAATTCTTCGTATGGGACATATATTGAGGTCATACCAGGCACCATTGATGCACTGGAAGATATCATCGCAACCAACAGGACCTATACGGTATGGATTGTCATGTCAACAGATATCCAGGTAGTCGACCCTGGAGGTGAAGTAGTGAGATGGCTCGTGAATAATGCAAATCTGGAAAAAACCGATCCTATGATCTTGATATTCTCTGCATAAGGTAATGATTTAAAGAGAAAGGTCGAAAACCACAGAATATTTCACAATAATTTGAAGTGTTTAAAAACGAACTACAGAAAATAGTATAAGCTGCGGTCTATACCGCAGCCCTGATATATTTCCAGAAAAATTACGAACCCTGTTTATTGAGTTTATTGTTTTCCTTCGATGGCAGTCAGCAGCACCGCAGCGGCAATACCAAGTCTTCTGTCAAGCAAGTTGCCGGTATCAGGGGAAAAATCCAGGTTGATCTTCATCACAAATGGATTAAAATTCTGCTTGAATGTACACACCAGTGAATCCCCCATATATCCATGATATGTTTGGGGGATGATGCTTGTTATAAACCGCCTGAACAGGGCAAAGAATGTGCTGTCTTCCTTTATACGGCCAATCTCCTGGTCACTGGCATCCATGAGAATCCACTCGTCTTTCATTATGGATTTGAAACCTTTCCGCTTTAATACACCCACTTTCTCATTTGTCGTGGGGTCCGACACATCGTATGCTGCTGAAAAATCCAGGATCTTCCTGGCCTGGATGACCAGGACCTCTTCCTGCATGTCTTCACCGGTATACACACGAATATCTTCCTTCATCTTGAAGGCTTTCAACTTTGAATAGAAAACAACATTTCCGGCAGGGTCATAGATATGAAATGCTGCACCGAATAGTTTCAGTATTTTCCGGCGGACGAGGTATGTTGAGTGTTCAAATCGTTCTGTCATTTTTCATCACCTATTATTTTTCAGAATGAAGTCTCCTGACAATATCTGAAAATGGATCGTAGCAGGAACATAGTGTATAATGTTCCTCTTCTAAAATAAATATATTTCTGTTGAATGTGATAGTTATAAAGTCCAGCACGTGTTGATCTAATATATGCTCTAACATGCCCTACTTGAACAGTGCTTCAACTTCAGAAACAATTTCCAATCTTGTGAAGACAATTACCATATCCCCCGGATGAATATGGGTATCACCATCAGGAACAATAATAGTATCCCCGTGTACCACCGTGCTTACGATAGCGCCTTTCGGGAATTTGACATTTTTCAGTGGTGTCTTAACGATCTTTGAACCTTCTTTGGCAGTCAGTTCAAGTATTTCTGCTTTTTCACCTTCAATTGAGGTTATGGATTGAATACCCGTTTTGCGCAGTGTGGTCTTGAGCACCTCATTGACCGTAGCTTCCCTGGAACTCATTGCCACATCCACACCTACCATCTCGAACAACTGGGTATATTCTGTCCTTTCAACACGGGCCATTACCTTTTTCGCACCCAATTGCCTGGCAAGCAGGGAGCACAGCAAGTTCTTTTCATCGCTATTCGTAACTGATACCACTGCATCCATACCCGGAACATTTACTTCGCTCAGAATATTTATATTAGTACCGTCACCGTTTATGACCGTGGTATTGGGAAGTGATTCAGCGACCATCTCACATCGTTTCAGGTCCTTCTCCACCAGCGTAATATTAAAGTTCTTTTTCCGCATGAGTTCAATCAGGTAAAAACCAACAGTACCGCCCCCCACTATCAGTACCTTATTGCTCTGGTTACTGACCTCGAACCATTTCCTGATATCCTGGATGGCTTCTTCCCTGCCAATTATCACCACCCTGTCACCAGAGTGGATGATGTCGTTCCCGCCCGGAATGATAACATCAGTATCCCTGAAAATTGCGGATATCATGCTGCACTGCGGAAATTCAATGTCTTTGAGCGCCTTATCCACCAGTACGTTCCCATTTTCCACTTTGAACTCGATCATCTTGACAAGTCCGCTGACAAAGTCCTGGACATCAACAGCAGAAGGTACTGACAATATCTGGTACATTTCATAAGCAAGGGAAAGTTCAGGACATATCATGATGTTCATGCCGACATTTTCACGCATTGTCACAGGTTCATCGATATAATCAGGGTTACTTACCATAGCAATGGTCTTGGTCCCGTTTCTGGTCAGCAGTTTGGCAGCCATGCAAGCCACGATATTGAGTTCGTCGTGACCGGTCACTGCTACTACCAGGTCTGATGTTTCAATCTTTGCTTTTTTTAATACCTTTACATTGGCACCATTACCCTGGATGACCTGTACATCAAGGTCCTGTGCCTGCTGCATGGCCTCCTCTTCCTTTTCGATAATAACTACTTCATGGTCATGATAAAGTGCTTTCGCAAGATGATAACCAACATCACCGGCACCAATGATTATTATATGCAAATAGGTCACCTAAACGTATCGTGGAATAATCAGTAAATTAATAAGAAGCCTAAAATACTCATACTATGTTAAAAGCTTATCCATTTCGAAATTCTCAATGGTATTCCCAAATGAATGGTGATACCCCCAAATTCTATTGAAAATGGAGGATATTCTGCTGTCCTGTACCTTTTTCTTCCGGTTGGTCCATAGTATCCGGCTTCTGTTCAACATGAATCCCAAGCTGCCTGAGGGTATTTTTGGCAATCTTGGGACCCAGTATTTTTTCCAGTTTATCGAACCCTGCATTGCGAATGGCATCCAGGTCATGATATCCCGCATTGAACAGTTTCCTTGCCCGAACGCGCCCGATATCCCTGAGCTTGATAATGGGCAGCAGTTCCTTTGCAGCCCCATACGAAATACGCTCTACCAGTTCCTGCGCAAGCCCGGTATATTCGCTGCCAAGGTAACCAGCTATGCGCGCTAACGAGTGCATCAGCCACCGGGCAGTATCGGCCTGAGCCCTGATATCGCCGGGACCGATATTGAACCTTGATGTGATATCATCCTCCCCTGTTTCAGATATCCAGTCCCGTAATACCAGTGCAGTTTTCACATCTGACAGGAACCATTCATAATCCCTGCTCTCCTGCCCTGCCAGTTGCACGAACTCATCACAGTGTTCTGATACTTTATCGTTCAGCCATCCATAATCCCCTGACCTGAGGAATAGTGAATGCATATCAGGTGTGCTGGATATAAGGTGCAGCATGGTAAGGTCAGTGGTTCTTACAGCAGCAAGACGCCCGAGCCCATCCAGCATGATACTTGCAGATAGCGGGTCGATATACAGTTTCGAGACCAGTTCTCCCAGTTCGGTAGGGAACAGCTCCTCGTTATCCAGCAGCATCCTGTTCTCATCGAGAAAACCTATAACCTCATCCACCACTGCAGCAAGTTTCCAGGTCTCCTGCTGATGGGCATAGAATGTAAGGCCCAGGAAATCCATCAGTTCATCCCTGCTGCCCACAAGCCTGGTGGATACGGCCGAGAGTATGTGGGTGCGCAGGGCATTTTCCGAACCCAGTTTCGACCATATGTCCTCTGCATCACTGAGGATATACTGGTCCTTGAGTTCCTGCAGTTCTTCAAATGACTTTGCTATCAGTACCGATTCCCCGTACGGGTCCAGTTGTGGTCTTCCTGCCCGTCCTGCCATCTGCTTGTATTCCAGCACAGGTATCGGTACCATCCCGTAGTTGGGGTCATACCGTCTGTATCCCCGGATTATTACCCGCCTGGCAGGCAGGTTCAGTCCTGCTGCAAGGGTGGGGGTACTGGATAGGACTTTTATCAAATTGTTCCTGAAACCCGCCTCGACAAGTTTCCTCTGCTCAGATGTCAGTCCTGCATGATGGAATGCCGCCCCGCCTCTGATACACCTGTTCAGTCTGGTTGCTGTTTCGGTTTCGCCGGTACCTGATACACTCTCAGCCAGGTCGTTCAGTTCAGAAAGAGTTTTAGCATCATGTTTTTTTGCCAGCACCTGCCCCAACCGCCTGGCACTTGCTTCAGCATTGCGGCGGCTGCTCTCAAAGACAAGACATTGCCCGCCTTCCTGCAAGGTATCTGATACCAGGTCCACCAACTCGTCCCCATACGGTGACTCCACAGCACGCTGGCCTTGTATGAAATTGATAGCACTGCCGAAGAATACACCTTCCCGCAGATCTACCGGACGCCAGTCACTCTCCACCAGCTCTGCATCCAGCCACTCAGCCATATCCTTTGAATTGCCAACCGTGGCTGACAACCCTATGACCTGGGCATCCGGGTTCGTCTGCATTAGTCTTGCTATTGTCACTTCAAGCGTGGGCCCCCTGTCAACAGAATCCAGCAGATGTATCTCGTCAACCACAATTACCGTGAGCTCCTTAATCCAGGATGCACCGTTGCGTATCAGTGAATCGGTCTTCTCGGAGGTTGCTACGATGATATCCTTTTTCCCTAACCATTCGTCCCTGGAATCCAGGTCACCTGATGATATTCCTGCTTCCACGCCCAGAACATGGAATTCCCTGAACCGTTCATATTTCTCTGACGCCAGGGCTCGCAGGGGGACGATATACAGGCATTTACCCCCTTTCATGACCGAGGTCAGCATTGCCAGCTCTGCAAGCATGGTCTTACCCGAAGCTGTGGGTACGGCAGCCAGGATGTTCTTCCCGTCCAGCAGTCCCGCTTCGATGGCAGCAACCTGGGGAGGATAGAGTTCGGTTATTCCTGAGTCGATATAGAATGATGATAATGTACCGGGAATGTTCATTTCAGAGATTTTCATGGACAGTGCATCTTAAAAGTTTAAATAGGTATAAAGACATTTTGCAGTCCGACAATAACAATCTGGTTTTTACTATTATTAAAGGTGATACTAATGTACTCGGAACGAATCAATAACCTGCCCCCCTATCTTTTTGCAGCCATAGATAAAGCAAAGTCCAGGGTCCGTGAAAAAGGCGTCGATGTGATCGACCTTGGTGTTGGCGACCCCGATATGCCCACACCTGGTAATATTGTCGAGGCTCTTTGCCGTTCTGCCAAAAACCCCGACAGGCAAAAATATCCTTCATATATTGGTATGCTGTCCTTCAGGCAAGCCGCAGCAAAGTGGTACAGGGAACACCTCGGTGTTGAACTGGACCCTGTCTCCCAGGTGCTGGCACTTATCGGCTCAAAAGAAGGCATCGCCCATATCCCCCTGGCCTTTTTGAATCCTGGCGATGTGGCACTCATACCAGACCCCGCCTATCCTGTTTATAAGATAGGTACGCTGTTTGCGGACGGTAAGCCATATATCATGCCCTTGCTGGAAGAAAACGACTTTTTACCAGACCTCGATGCAATTCCCCGGGATGTAGCAAAACAGGCAAAACTTATGTTCCTGAATTATCCCAACAATCCTACATCTGCCATTGCACCTGAACATTTCTATGAAGAGGTCGTAGAATTCGCAAAAGAGAATGATGTAATCGTTATTCTCGATAATGCGTACAGTGAAATGACATTTGACGGTTACAAGGCACCCAGTTTCCTGAAGGTCGATGGTGCTATGGACGTGGGTATTGAGCTGCATTCCCTTTCAAAGACCTATAATATGACAGGCTGGAGGATTGGATTTGCCGTGGGGAATGCAGATATCCTGGATGGTCTGGGTAAGGTCAAGACCAATGTAGATTCAGGCGCCTTTGAGGCCGTGCAGGAAGCAGGTATCGAGGCTATGCTCGGGCCCCAGCATTTTATCCGTGACATGAACAAGATATATACCCAGCGGCGGGATGCCCTGATGGTAGGGCTCAAGGATCTGGGTATTGATTTCCGGCCACCCAAGGCTACATTCTATGTGTGGGCACCTGTACCTGAAGGACACGATTCCATGGGATTTGCAAAAATACTGCTTGAGGAGGCAGGTATCGTAGCCACTCCGGGTGTTGGATTTGGCGATTATGGTGAAGGATATGTCCGTTTCGCCCTGACCAGGTCTGTGGAGCGTATCAATGAAGCTGTAAGCCGCATGGGAAAATTGAAAATCTGAAACGGTTCATATAGTATATAAGCTTCAAAGAACATCAGTTATACAGAAAGTTAAATAAGACGTTACATACAATAAATATTAGGGGTTTGTTATGACAACCGAACGTAAGACTATGGAAAGAGTACCTTCAGGTATTCAGGGCTATGACGAGATGATAAAGGGTGGTTATTTCAAAGGTACCGTCAACATCATATCAGGAGAATCCGGCACCGGCAAAACAGTATTTGGCTCCCAGTTCCTGTACGAAGGTGTAAAGAAAGGCGAAAAATGTTTATGCATTGTTACTTCAGAGGCCTCAGAATCATTAAAAAGGGAAATGAACTCTTCATTTGGCTGGGATCTATGGGAACTCGAAAAATCAGGTTCGATCATTTTTGTTGATATAACTGACCCGGGATTAAGATTACAAAAAACTGTTGATATGGCACCGATGGAACTGATAAAAAGTTTTAAGAAACTTTTGTCCCGCAAAGTTGAAGAGGTCAAACCTGACAGGATATTTATTGATTCTATTGAAGCTCTGTTTTTGGCAATTGATTCACATTACAAGTTAAAAACGCTGGTGGACGACCTGTTCGGCGAGCTCAGGACATTTGATATCACAACCCTGGTCACGGTTGGGACAACCTTCGAAGTGGAGTCAATAGTGGAGTACGGTGCTGATTCAGTAACCCGTTTGGGCAGGGTTGTTTCAGGAAACAATCTTCAGCGTTCTATTTACGTGGCCAAGTTCCGCGGTTCAGGTACGATAAATGAGATTCGTGTCCTCAACATTTCTGATAATGGTATCAAAGTGCTTGACCAATCACCATATACTTCAACGATGTAGCATAAATTGATACTATTTATGGGAACCACATTAATTTGGTCCAAATTACAAATGTGGCATCCCATTTTTCATTAGTTTTATATAGAAATGAGAATGTATAAACAATTATATCTTTACAATTAAAAGAACCACATGGAGAAATCCGTAAATTCAGTGGTTTTTTCTTATTTGGATTAGAGGTGTTATACTGAGTATTTACAAGAAAAATCAACCCGCTGAAGGTGAAGTCGTTAGAGTCAGGGTTCCCCGTAAGCAGGATAGAGAGATCCTGGGGACCGTTGAAAGCATGCTGGGGGCAAATAAAGTGCGTGTACGGTGCATGGACGGTGTAATGCGGCTTGGAAGGATACCTGGCAAGATGAAGAAACGGACATGGATTAGACCGGGCGATATTATCATTGTTGTACCATGGGAGTTCCAGAATGAGAAAGCAGATGTGATGTGGAGATATACTGGTCCACAGGCTGATTGGCTGGAAAGACGTGGATATCTGAAAGGATAATCCAATATGAAGGACTTTGACAGTGCGGTTTCTGAAAAAGTGTACAAAATTGATAAAAAAGTAGATGATTTTCGAAAACGGATAAAAGATTCCGAGGATTTAAAACTTAAGGATGAGGTTTTCGATACTTCTACGCTTATGTCACTATATAAACTTTCATCCAGAGGTTATCTGGATGCGCTTGGGGGTACTATAAGTACAGGGAAAGAAGCGAATATTTTTCATGCGATTAGAATGCAGGACAATAAAGAGCAGGAACTTGCAATTAAGATATATCGCATCAATAACAGCAATTTTAAAGCCATGCAGGATTATCTGATAGGTGATGTCAGGTTCAGGAACATAAGGCACACGAAAAAAGATATCGTTCTGGCCTGGACCAGAAAGGAATTTCGTAACCTTACCCGGGCACTTGAGTGTGGCCTGAATGTACCAAAACCTATTATTACGGAACGTAATATACTAATTATGGAGTTCAAGGGAACAGATAATATTCCTTATCAACAGCTTCGTGAATTTCATTTAACGAAGGAACAAGCGACCCGTATCTGTAGTGAAGTGAGCGATTTCATGCGTCGGTTGTTTTGCGATGCACAACTGGTCCACAGCGATCTGAGTGAATATAATATCCTGCTTGAACCCGAATCTTTGACCCCGGTCTTCATTGACATGGGGCAGTCTGTAACTCTTGACCATCTCAATGCCAGGGATTTCCTATTGCGGGATATCACTAATATGGCTCACTTTTTTGCCAGGTATGGGGTTGAAATGGATGTGGAAAGTACCCTGGAAATGATTGTAAAGTCCAGGATAGACCATCAGTAATATGTGCTATTAGTTATATTATGGGGGAAGTTATGTTAGAGAATAAAATGACCACTTATGTAAAGGTACCCATGGAAAGGATCGCTGTAATTATCGGACCCGATGGAAACACTAAAGCACTTATTGAGCAAAAATCCACTGCCACTCTAAAAATTGATAGCCAGACTGGCAGCATTGAGATAACTGACCCGAGCGACCCAATACTGGCAATGAGGGCTGCGGAGGTTATCAAATCTATAGGGAGAGGTTTTAGCCCTGATAAAGTGCTCCGCCTTTTTGACGATGACATGCTTACTGTTGAGATAATGGACCTGAGCCATATAGCCACAACTGCCAAGGAATTGCAGCGCATAAAGGGGCGTATTATTGGTAAAGGTGGTAAATCAAGGGAGATATTCGAGAACCTGACAGGCTGCAAAATTTCAGTGATGGGTAAGACCGTGAGCATTCTCGGACATCTGGACCAGATACTTGTAGCACGCACAGGTATCGAGATGCTGGTAAATGGCTCTCCTCATGGACCGGTATTCTCTTTTCTGGAAAAGAAACGCAGGGAATTAAAAGAAAACAGATGGGAATAGTAATATTTTTAATTCTATTACCATCTGTACAATGCCGGTACTTTAAACCGGGAATACTAATTTTTCAACTGCCACATATTTCAGTATGGTCAGTGCCGAATTTCCAGGATATATCAGGATTTTGTCTGCCCGATATGCATTAAGGATCACTCTGACCGAATAGCCACCATATCCTCCGAGAAGTTGATCGCTGTAATGATCTATCCAGGCCTTGAGTATCTTGGCTGCAACGGTTGATGGATTATCGTTCATAATTATATGCGACGGGGGATACTCGGATTGCACAATCCATTTATACATGTCATCCACGTAAATTTCATTACCGGTTTCGTATAAGATGTAACTGTCAGTTGACAGGGCTTTTAGCGTGTCCACATCAATGATTATCATCCGGTCCAGTCGACCATAATCATTCTCGGCTTTTTCAAAGAACTGTTTCCTATTCGATAATGCGCCAAGTTCAGTGATTTCAATGATCTCGGATTGTCGTACATCTTTGTGGTAAACACTGGCTGCTTTTGGCACATCCTTGTATACTACTACGATGAGGTAATCCGTGTCATCCCTGAGATCCTCCATACCACTTGTCCAGGCATACAAACTTCCACCAATGACCAGTGCAATAATTAGAAAAACTGCAAGGAATGACCGTCTCATTTTTTTCACAAATTTATTCGATTGTTTTTTCTCCACTTCTCTAATGATCACCACTTCCTTTTGCACTTCTTTTGGCGGGGTGGGTTCAGGTTTAGGTTTTGGTTTCAGCTTTGGAATGAAACTCGATTTGGTTTTTGCTTCAGACTTCAGGTTTGGTTTATTTTCGGAAGTCGTTTCGGTCGTATCATACCCAGAAAAATCGTCTTCCAGATTACCTTCAGTATCAGGACTTGATTTCTTCGCACCTGACGTAAGTGGTTTTCTATCAGATCCAGACGTTCCAGGCATATCTTCGGCTGCCTGTAAAGTCTCTTCATCCTTTTCGTTCATAATTATCCCTCATATTGACAATAGTATTTTTCAAATACAAATCAGTATATAGTTATCCTTTTTCATACTTTATCAAGTTTTCCTCACTATAAAGAAACAAATACAAAGTAAGAATCTGCTCGCTCAGGTCGCTGTTACTTGAGTATATTTCGTATACTAAAGAATTTTTAATAATATATTTCACTATAGATAGTAACCCCCCTTTGTTTCCACTCCATGAAAAACAGTAGCAACAATACTTTCAGTCCGCTCTTTACCACAACATTCTTATGCACGTTTGACTTAACCTATGGTTTGGAAATGGCTGACAATTCATCAGAGATTACATGGGAAGAGTTCATAAAACGTTATTATTTTGAGCAGTTGCTTTCTTTGGCAGGAGAATATCCTGAGCGAAAAAGCCTGATCATAGAATACCCGGATATAGAAAAATACAGTATTGAACTTGCCAGTGAATTGCTGGAAACTCCTGATAGTGTACTGCGGCACGCCAACAAGGCGCTGAACAATATTGACCTGCCTATGGATGTGACACTGGCTGATACCCATGTCAGGATAGTAAATCTCCCTGCTGATGTAGAGATTAGGCAGCTTAGAAGCGATAATATATCAAAATTAATAAGCATCAGTGGTATTATCAGGAAGGCCACAGAAGTAAGACCAAAACTTGTCATGGCAGCATTTGAATGTCAAAAATGCGGGCATATTACTGAATTGCCCCAGAGCAGTACTAAGTTTTCAACACCTTTTGATTGTGACAATGAACAGTGTGGCAGGCAGGGTCCTTTCAAGTTGCTTGTTAAAGAATCTACCTTTATTGATGCCCAGAAACTCAGGATACAGGAATCTCCTGAAGACCTGAGAGGCGGTGAACAGCCCCAGACCCTTGATGTTGATATTGAGGATGACCTTGTAGGGCAGGTCGCTCCTGGTGACCGGGTGACCATATCCGGCATACTGCGAAGCTACCAGAGAGAGAAGGGTATGGTAAAAAGTACCTTTTTTGACCTTGTACTGGATGGTCAGTCCATTGAACGGGAAGACCACGAGTTCGATGAGATAAAAATTACCCTGGAAGAAGAAAAGCAGATCGAAGAAATGGGAAATTCTCCTGATATCTTTGACCGGATAATTGCCTCCATTGCCCCCAGCATTTTTGGGTATGATGAAATTAAGGAGGCTATGGCGCTGCAATTGTTCAGCGGTGTGCCTAAACACCTGCCTGACGGGTCAAGAATTAGGGGAGATATCCACATGCTGCTGGTGGGAGACCCGGGTATTGCCAAGTCACAGCTGTTGCGTTATGCAATTAAGTTGTCACCACGGGGCATCTATACTTCAGGTAAGGGTACAACGTCTGCCGGTCTTACTGCCACTGCTGTCAAGGACGAGTTCGGGGACGGACGCTGGACACTTGAGGCCGGTGCCCTGGTATTGGCTGATAAGGGAATGGCTGCCGTGGATGAGATGGACAAGATGGCAAAGGAAGACAGGAGTGCACTGCATGAGGCTATGGAACAGCAGACCATCAGTATTGCAAAGGCCGGTGTCCTGGCAACCCTGAAGAGCAGGTGTGCCCTGCTGGGTGCGGCAAACCCAAAATTCGGTCGGTTCGACCGCTATGAGGGCATTGCTCAACAGATCAACCTGCCCCCTGCCCTGATATCCAGGTTTGACCTGATATTCATACTAACAGATGAAACAAACACTCAGCGTGATACAAATATTGCGGAACATATTTTGAGGGGGCACTATGCCGGTGAGATTGATGCCCAGTACAAAAATGTGCAGTCTTCCAAAATCACATTGGAGCAGATAGAGACTGCTATGGAGGTAGTCCAGCCAGCCATCAAACCCGAGATGTTGCGTAAATATATTGCATATTCGAAGCGCCACATATTTCCTGTGCTGGAAGACGATTCACGCCAGATGATCATTGATTTTTACCTTAATCTCAGGAGCCAGGGAAGCGATACCAATTCACCGATCCCGGTAACAGCAAGACAGCTTGAGGCCCTTGTGCGCCTTGCAGAGGGGTCAGCCAAAATGAGACTCAGTAATACGGTAACGACTTCTGACGTTAATCGGATAATCAGGATCGTTACTGAAAGTCTCAAACAGGTAATGACAGACCCCGAAACCGGGAAACTGGATTCCGATATGATCAACACAGGCATGGCAAAAAGCCAGCGTGACAAGGCCAAACTTATCAGGGATATCATCCGTGAAGTGCAGCAGGACCATGATGGTAAAGCACCTAAGAACGAAGTGATACAGCGTGCAGTGGAAGCGGGTATGGATGAGGATAAAGCTGAGGATTTTATAAAAAGACTTAAGCGTGAAGGGTCTATTTTTGAACCCAGTAATGGATTTTTGAAAACCACGTAAATACCATTAACTTTAATAGTCAATGAGAAGTGCATAGACTATGTACATCAAGATATACGAAACCGATGAATCTATACTGGTAACGGTATGTGATAGAGAACTCATCGGCAAGACCCTGAAAGGAAATGGTCTGAAACTGGAAATCGACGAAGAATTTTATAAGGGTGAACTGGCAGATGCTGCACAGGTAAAAACAGCACTGCTGGATGCCACGACCGCAAATATTGTAGGCGAGCGTAGTATTGATATTGCCATAAAATGCAGGGCTATAGATAAATCATGTCTGATTTACATTGATGGTGTACCTCACGCCCAGATGTTCTGTGTGTGAAACTAAGATTTTGGGGAGCATTTATAAATATATTTGTTATTCCGGATTATTTGATTATTTGATTATTTCCATAGGAGAAATCCATCATGACAGAGATAGAAAACCAGGCAGAATATCATCCTGTATCAATATTGAGCGATGTAGAATTGCATTCTGTTGTAATTAATAAACACAAGAAGTTCTTGCAGGATTTTACTGAAGAACTGGATCGTCTGGATGAACCAGTAAACAGTAAAAGGACAGAATACCAGCGTATCAATAATGAACTGGAAGCACTTGAGACACGAATTGTTGTGCTCAGAGAAAAACGTCATCAACTTTATCACCAGGCAACAAAATTACGTTTAAAACTTTTGAGTGGTGTTGATACAAACGAACACTTACTGCATAGAGAAAAAGAGATAAGTGATATAGATAACAGATTGCAGAATGCCAGTATGTCTTCAAGCGAAGAGTTGGCATGCATCGACAGGATAGGTGCACTGGTAAATGAAATGATGCAGGGTTTACCTGAACTGAATGATGTGCAGCGTGGAGATTTTTTATCAATTCTGGATGTTCTCAAGACCGCTGAATCTGCACGAAAAGAACTGGACATTATGGTAGATGCTCCAGCAAAGCACAAATCAGAATCCGCTTCAATAAAGGAAGATTTCGAAGAGATGGAATCAAGGCAAAGATGGTTAAAACTCAGGATCGAACTTCATAATGATGCTCTTGAGTACTGGGAAAAGACCTTGGCAGGGGGAGAACAAAAATGAATGATGTCGTGGCTATGTCTGAAAATGAATTGAAGAACATAATCAATGTGCTCAATCAGCAGGTGGAACACAAGGAACAGGATATCAAGGATCTCTACCAGGAAATGAAACTGCATAACAAGGGGGCAAATGAACTCAGGAAAAAACGTGACGAACTTAACCAACAGGTTAAAGAACTGAAAGAATCTGCTACTGAATTAAGGACCAGACGCGATGAGGTCAATAAGAAGATTGCTGAACTGAAAAAACAACGGGATGATATCAGGAGCAACAGTGATGGTTATACTGATAAAATAAGTGAATTGAAAAAGATTCGTGATAACCTGAACAAAATAGCAAGGGGCAGGCTTGAATCCCTCACAGAGGCATACAGGACTGAGCTGGAAAAGTTCTCCACATCTGATATACCATTGGATTATGAGCAGTCGCTGATGAAGAGATTGAGTGAACTGGGAGACCGTCTTAAAGCCATACAGGAAGCAAACACTATCCATAATGAGATGGGGGGTATCTACGGAAAAGTGAGCAAATTCCATCAGGAGATTGACACATTCAATGCTTTGATCCACGACCTGGCAAGTGAGTCCCAGTCTTATCACGAAGATATGCTGGATGCTTATAATAAAATGGACGAAATCAGGAAAAAATCAGACGAATATCACAGGCGTTTGCTTGAGATATACGAGTTTACTAATCCTATTAAAGAGAAGATCGATGCTGTTAAAAATTCAGTTTCCCAAACCCGGGATGAACTGGATGTATACCTGGACCAGATGAAAGAGATACAGCTTGTTAAGGACCAGAAAAATCTGGACGAAAAACGGGTGAATGCTAAAGATAAATTCCAGAAAAAGGGTAAACTGAGTTTGGAAGACTTGAGATTACTTCTGGAAAATGACGAAATAGAATTTGTGAAGAAGTGAGCCTGTGGCAAACCTACTGATATTCCATATTTTCTAATTCCAAATGCCATGATAACTTATATTATTAATTAATTTAATAAATCAAAGTTTTATTGAAATTAAATTAAAATAATAATGGTTATGCTTTATTAAAGTAATATTAGTGTTGCAAAACAAAAACCACATCTAATTGGGGCATAACCATGATTAAGATTGTAGGCAAGGGATATAAATATTTCATCAAACAATTTGATGATTTTTTAGGTGTAAACAGTCTGAGTGTAATAAGTCTCAAGAGTGTTGATGGCCAAAAAAGATACAAAGAAATCTTTCATAAAACGCCTGACGAAAAACAGATTACAAAAAAAATCCGAAATCTTTCAATATTTTAGTCAAAGCTCTCGGACTTTACACGAAAAATAAGATCGATTAGAAAATGTCAGAAAATAGTATGTGGAAACCAAGAAATTGTATTCACAGATACCCACAAAATAAAAAAGAAAAACAAACATGAAAGCTATGGCATCCATGTTTTTCAAACGAAGCTTACTGATTTCATAAATGGTACCTTATCATAGCTAAAAAGAAAAATCAGGATACCCTATAAAACAAAACCACTTAGGGGGAATAATGAAAAATATATGGAAGGTGTATTACCTGAAATTCAGATATCAGCCTTCCAAACATATCCTACTTTTCATGGATATTTGAATCACTTGTTTGCATTAAATCCCTCAATTGATGACTTCTTCATGAATATGCAGATAAATCATGGTTATAAGCCGCAGAATAATTTTGATTTCCTCAACTTCAATAATATTTTCAAGTTAGAAGTAGCAAGATGCAAGCTTGGATATACACATTTTAATTCCTGGATTAGAGAATTCAACCAAAATAAGTCGTTGAGAACAGAATTTGGAATACAAAGCCATTATCACCTTGATGTGCGTTCTTATCTTAGAAATCTGAATATCATCAGTTCATGCTTGAATGAATATGCAGATCAATTAAAACAAGAATGTAGAGCCCTGAATCTTATTGGCGATAAAATATGGATCTGGGATAGAAGATTCTTTGAATGCAATAGCAATGGTGTCAAGTGTAAAGAAACTGGGAAGTTTTCTGATCCTGATGCTGGGCATTACGTAAAAAAAACTGGAAAATATAGTGTACTTACAGGAACTGGTTATACTGATACTTGTCTCGTTGATCGATTGTGGGGATTACCTGTATATTGGGATGCAGTAAGTGCCAATAAAAATGATAATACAATATTTCAAGATACAATCATTGAGAGTATGAAATCAACAGACTTGAAGCTGATTTTTCTCATTGGTGATGCAGGACCTGATAGTCATGGATCAAATAAAGTTGTGAAGGATTACAAAATAATTCCTGTTATAGCCGCACGAAGAAATAATGTTGGTGATATAATAAAAACGGATGAAGGTAACTGTTTCAGAGGTGAATATATCCCTAGGAAATTCCATCCACTGCTTGGCAAATTATACAATCTTAGGACTATTATTGAACGTAGAAATTCTTACGAAGTGGTAGGATATCATCGTTCTGAAATGCCAACGAGAGGAATAAATTGGGCAAATTGTTTTGTTTCAATTTCTAACGTTACTTCTCTACTTACTGCGTTAACTGCCTATAAAGTTGGGAGATTTGACTTGATTAGATCTCCGAGTGCTTTTAGAAGGTTGTCAATCTAAACCAGCAAAATAAATTTTTTAGAGATTAAAGGGTTAATTGATTTTTATTTTGATTTTCAGGTGAATCTAACATGTTTGCCACAGGCTCAATTTAGTACTATTTCTGGTTGTTTTTGTCTCATTGATCTTTAACGTTATCAGAAAAACCTGAATTTTTGGCACACGAACAACATTATTATTTAATTCCGCCACTTCTGGACCGTTTAGATACCTTTATCATTGATTATTTAATACCTTCCCGGTATAAGGTGATTCTTTTGGGATGGTTGGATGAACGATTACCAGAAACACAGAAAGCTTTTGCTGGAATAAGAGAGACAATATTCAAAGACGGTGCACTGGATGTAAAAACCAAGGAACTTATCGCAATCGTGGCAGGGAATTTGATGAGATGCGAGTCCTGTGTACGTATCCATTCAGAGCGGGCCAAGCAACACGGTGCAACCGAAGATGAGATCGCAGAGGCGATATCCACGGGTCTTTTCGTGGCAGCAGGGAGCCAGATTCACTGGACCAGAGCGCTCGATGACATTATGAAATGATATCCTGCATTAACCTGTCTTCGCAGTTGAGAGCAAATCTATTCTCAATAATACCTTTCTCACATTTTGTGTTGCAGGACATATCCCATGCCTATGGTGAAAATGGGCATCATGAGGTAGCGTAAGCCGATATCTGTGAAATATTGGGTAATCGTCATAGGGAAGAATCCCATTGACACAAGACCCAGGTCAAAGACAAGACTTATTGCAAGCCATACTATTCCAATGGTAATTCCCTCTCGTACATAATTTTCATTGATATCCTTGAAGTACATTACTGCGAGAGTTACACCCACCAACCCGCCTACTAATATCATTATTGTTTTGAAAAATGTCTCAGGTATCAGGAAGTTACCACCTGCATCCACGAATGGGATTCCTGCGATAAAAGGAATTAACCATAAAAGAAATCCGAAAAGAATTATCTTTAGATATTTATTCATATATACCACTCCTTATATTTCCTTTGTTATCGGGAACAAGCAACATCTTACATATTTTTGTGGTTACTTGTATGCTCAAAGATATATATGAAATATTATAAAATATTATCCGCAGTCCTTAGCCAAAATGAAGAGCTTGTAAAGGGTTAAGCACATCAAGTTCTATTCTTAATCAACATTAATACCAGGACAACAATACTTTAGAGAGGTGGTGACCTTAACAGCACCCACAATCCAAACCATGCTCACCAACAGAGAAAAAGAACTGCATGACCTCATCCGGTATCCGGCAGAAAAACTCGCCAGCATTATCAGGGAAATAGGATTCGAGTGCGATCTGTGCGGTCGCTGCTGTACAGAAGAATTCAATGACCACGTATTCCTGCTCGATACCGATACTGCCCTTATCAAACAGATAGACCCCTCTGCATTAACACCAGCCCCCTACTTCGAGTTCTGCGACCAGCACGGGAAGTTCTATGTATCGGGCTATGCCCTGAAAAGCAAACCTGGCGGTGCATGTTATTTCCTGGAAGGAGGGCGGTGCCGCATATATTCCCAACGCCTTTCGATATGTCGCATCTATCCTTATATGCTGCACAGGGAAGCAGATGAGGCAGGGATTGTGGACTGGCGGCAGGTCAGCGGTTTGAACGAACACGGATGTTACTATTCAGAGATAGGAGAGAACGAGGCTGGAGAGATAGCAAAGGATACCATGGATTATGAAAAGTCATTCCTGGAACAGGAGATCCGTTTCCTGAAAGCCATAGATATCCACTTTCGTAAGAATGGACTCAGGCATGTTCAAAGAATGTATGACCGGCAGATGAGACTCAGCCGGGAAGGAGAAAGGATAGAGGTCTGGGTTTTTTACAATGGCACATTTGAGATAAACAGGCTACCTGCAGAACAATAAAAGTGTGTCAATGATGAAACGTTGTTTTCATCCTTTGACTGAACCCCTCATTGACTATATTCACGAAATGTTTAAAGAATAGAGCGAATCCTGTTATTGCCAGCAAAATCCCTATTCCAAAGATGGTTTGTTGTGACAGAGATGTCGGAAGCCTTGTATTTTTGTCCTCATAACCGGTAATTTCCCTGGGGATGGAGAAAAAATCCAGAAGCACAGGGGAAAACAATAGCAGTAAAAGAGCTATAATGACCAGTACGAATCCCGTACTAACTTCATCTACATCTTGATTTCGGTTTCTTATCATCTTTGACACCTCACATGTCAAGATAATAATATATGTTAGAGACTATCGGTAATAAATCCTTTCCTTCAATAATTGAAAACATTAGCCATTTAAAAGATTATTCAATGATGACAATTTGATAGTCCCTGTCAATCAACCATGCATGGAACTCGTGCGCCTTGCATTTCTGGCACTCTTCCTTCCTTACTACGTCAATGGCCATCTGGTCGGGAGCCACATTTATCTTCAGTTGGGAAGGACACCGGATGTCCCTGCAAAATTCCCGCTTCTGGTATTCCCTGACAATCTCCATTCATTACACTCCTTACTATTTCTGGGGTTCGATAATTATTTTCATGGATTCACCAGCACCCGCCACACGTTTGAACCCCTCACCGGTATCAGCAAGGCCGAATCGGTGAGTGATCATAGCATTGACCTCAACCCTGCCTGCACGTATCAACTCGATGGCTGCCGTAATATCCATCGGACTGGCGCCGTATGAATGAACAATACAGACCTCATTCTTCCACAGGTCAAATACCGGTAAAGGCACCGTTACCCCGGGTTCGGGCGAGGCGAAGAACAAAATGGTGCCACCCCGCTCCACCGATGCCAGCGCCTGGGTTATGGCTGGCACGGCACCGGTACAGATAATTACTACATCGGCCAGGTGGCCGTCATTGAGTTCCATCAGGCGCCCAGGCACATTATCCTGTGCATTGATAACCTGTGCCCCGGAATTTGATGCCATATCCAGCCTGTACGGATTAATATCCGTGGCAAATATGCTGCCGGCACCCAGTGCCGCTGCCAGTTTGATATGCAACAGTCCCGTAATTCCACTACCAATGACCAGTACGCTCTGTCCCGGCTTTATCCCTGCCATGCGCTGTCCCCGAAACACGCACGCCAGTGGTTCTATGAATACCCCCTCATCAAAAGACATTTCGTCTGGCAGCAGGAATACGCCGCGGTCGACATTAATAGCCGGCACCCGCAGGTACTCGGCAAAGCCGCCCGGGTCAAAATTGGTCGTGCGCAGGGTGTCACAGACCGTGTGGTGGCCGCTCAGGCAGTAGTTGCAGGTATTGCATGGCACATGATGGGACACGAATACCCTGTCCCCCGGCTTGTATCGGGTAACATTCTCGCCAACCTCGACCACGGTGCCCGCCATCTCGTGCCCCAGCACCAGCGGCGCGCGCATGATGCGATACCACTCCATCACATCACTGCCACAGATGCCGCTGGCATCAACCCTGACCAGCAGTTCATCCTTGCCGACAATGGGGACGGGTATCTCTTCGAGACGCACGTCGTTATTGTTATAATAAACTGCAACGCGCAATTATACGGCTCCTATTTTTCCTTCTCGCTGTTATACAGGTCCATTGCTTCCTTTGGTGTGTAGTTCTGGTGAACAATTGAACGTACTGCCTTTATCATGGCAACAGGATGGTCGTTCTGCCAGATATTACGGCCCATGTCAACTCCCACGGCACCCTCGGAAATAGCACCATGGACCAGTTCGAACACGTCTATTTCTGTATCCATCTGCTTGCCGCCGGCCACTACGATGGGTACGGGACAGCCTTCCACGACCTTGTGGAAATCATCAGAATAATAGGTCTTGACTATCTTTGCGCCCAGTTCGGCTGCTATCCGGCAGCACAGACCCAGGTACCGTGCATCCCTGACCATGTCCTTACCCACAGCGGTAACTGCCACCACTGGCATGCCGTAGCGTTCACATTCGTTGACAAGATTGCCCAGGTTCATCAGTGTCTGGTGCTCGTACTGGCTGCCAACATAGATGGACATGGCAACTGCTGCCACGTTCAGTCGCAGTGCATCTTCCACCGATGTGGTGATGCCTTCTCGTGAGAGGTCTTCGCCCACGATGCTGTTGCCGCCCGATACTCTCAGTACAATGGGGGTGGAAGTGCCAGGGTCCACGCCTGTGCGCAATACTCCGCGGGCAGGCATGAGCGCATCTGCATATTCAATAAGTGGTTTGATTGTCTCTCCGGCGTTTTCCAGTCTTGACGTGGGTCCAAGGAAATACCCGTGGTCCACTGCCAGCATTACTGTTCGTCCGGTTTTTGGCTGTATGATGTGTGATATCCGATTTTGCATACCCCAGTCCATGGTAGTCCTCCATTGATGGTTCAAATAGGTAATAGGTAGATTGATATTTATTATTTGCTTATTCTTTCCAGAATCCCGGAAGTAACAACACCAGCACCGTAAATATCTCAAGCCTGCCAATCCACATATTGGCAATAAGCACCAGTTTTCCCATTACAGGTATGGTACTGAAATTTGACCACGGTCCCACCAGGTCAAATCCTGGCCCGATATTGCCCAGCGTTGCTATGGATGCCGAAGCTGCACTGAAAGCATCAATTCCCAGTTCGCCCAATATGAACGTACTGGTCATGAACACCAGGATATACAGGATAATGAAGGAGAAAATACTGCTCATCACATCCTCGGGTACGACCCGCTCACCCAGGCGGATAGGACGCACTATTTTTGGCTGGAGCGACCTGAACAGTTCCCGATATCCGTATTTCAACATCAACAACAACCGCACAACTTTAATACCGCCTGCTGTTGAGCCCGCGCTGCCTCCGATGAACATAAGCATGCACAGTATCATGCGGCCAGAGTCAGGCCATGTATTAAAATCGTTCGTTGCAAAGCCTGTTGTTGTCAGGATGGACAGCACCTGGAATATGGCGTATCGAAATGATGTGCCAATTCCTTCAAATGTCCCGGTACTCCACAGGGTCCATGTCAAAACTACTGTTGTACCAACCACAATAAAGCTGTAGAATTTGAACTCACCATCTTTAAGCAGACTTCTATGGTCAACATATATCAACCGGTAATGCAGTGCAAAATTAGCACCGGCAACAAACATGAAAAAGGTGATGATACCCTCGATAACGGGACTGTTAAAAGCTGCAATAGAATCGGCCCTGGGTGAGAAACCACCGCAGGCCATAGTAGTGAACGTGTGGGTCAGCCCGTCATATACTCCCATACCGGCAGCCAGCAGCGCAATGAACTCAACTGCTGAGATGACCACATACACCATCCAGAGTATCTTGGCAGTTTCTTTTAATTTTGGTTTCAGTTTATCTTCAGTAGGGCCTGGTGCTTCTGCTTTAAATAACTGGCGACCTGCTATTGCCAGTTTGGGCAGGATGGCAAGGAAAAGCATGATGATACCCATACCGCCCAGCCATTGCATGAAACTCCGCCAGAACAGCAATGCTTTTGAATAAGACTCGATATCGGTCATAATGGTAGCACCTGTAGTGGTAAAACCTGACATAGACTCGAAAAGGGCATCAACCGGATGCATTCCGCTGAACAGGAAAGGTAAAGCGCCAAAGATTGCTGCTGACAGCCAGCCAAAAGCCACTATGCCAAAACTTTCGCGGTTCCTGAACTCATCAGTGCTGCGGTTGGTATGTTCCAGCACAAGTCCTACAGACGTTGTAATTATGAATGAATATACGAAGACCATAACAGATGGGAACTGTGCAGGGTCGTGCCGGGAATAATAATATCCAACCAGCGCCGGGATAAGCATTACAACGCCCAGGTATTTCAGGATGATTCCCAGGGTGTTAAGGACCATATTGAATTTCATTGTATTACCTACAGTGAATATAATTTATATAAAAAGTTCGGTTATTCCTTCCCCACCATTGCTTTTAATGCAACTCTGAAAACACCCAGCAACTTCTTTCCTTTAGCCCTGGCCACCAGCTTACCCAGCAACACTGACGGATGGTCAATATCCCCATGCATACTGATAAGCTCCAAAACCTCAGGCTCGCCAAAGAACCGCATAAGTTCATTGAAATCATCATCTCCCAGCCGCCCAAACACCTTGTGTATCCGCATCCCAACAGCCAGTTCGCGCCCCACAACCTCACGCCACCGCCTGTCATACTCCATCAGTGCCCGTGTAGAAGTATCACCTGACAGCACCGCATTTGCGGCAACCTCGCCTCCGATCTGAGCACACAGGGCGCCCATATACACACCACCGCCCGATGTGGGCTTAACCTGCCCTGCAGCATCCCCTGTGATGAGCACACCATCTGCCACAGTGCATGATTGCGGACCCAGCGGGATACAACCCACCAGCATATCCGAAAATCCACGTCCGGCACGTTCTTTCATCCTTGGATTGCTGGTCAGGAACTGCATAAGATGTTCATAAGCGCTCAAATGCGTCCTTTTTGGGTCGACACACAGTCCTATCCGTGCCACATTATCGCTTACAGGCACTGCCCACGCAAAGAACCCCGGTACCTCATGACCTACGAACACTTCCACATGGTCAGTATCTTCCACATCATAAACTGTCTCTATCTGCACCCCTGACAGTACTTTTTGCACCTGGCCCAAACCGCTCCATCTTGCAATACTTCCCTGCACACCGTCAGCCCCAATGACCACTCCTGCTTTTATCTGCATCTTCCTACCGCCGTGTACAACTTCAAGCACCTTCATACCATCAGCATCGTGCAACCCCACCGCCTTTGTCCCTAGCATGACATCAACACCCCCTGCAACAGCCAGTCTGAGCAAATGCCGGTCAAACATCTTGCGGTCAATCACATATGCCCTGACCTTTTCACCGCCAATGGAAATGATGCTGCCGTCGGGTGCAAATATGTGCGCTCCGGTAACTTCCTGGTAAACCCATGGCCCGGGTTCGATGCCACATACATCAAGGGTCTTACTGCTCACCAGTCCCGTACATTGTACAGGTGAACCCGCAGCCCGGTGTTCTTCAATGATAAGTGTCTTTGCCCCGCTCATCGCAGCATGCCTTGCAGACATGGAACCGGCAGGCCCCCCGCCTACAACCACAATATCATATGAAACCTCACTCAAAGGATACCTCACCGGTCCTGCTGATAAAGATAACAAAAGAACGTTTTACCCTCCGGTGTTCTATCACACCCGGCATGGTTTCATGGATCTGGGTGATGATATCAAGTGTATTTCCATGCATCTTTATTCCTGCCCGGTCAGCCTCATTGAATATGATGCGGGGGATAGACATTACATCAGTATCCTGGACAATAGTAATGGACACCAGTGCCTGGAGATGTTCCCATTCTACAAGGGTAGCTTTTGCCTTTTCTATATTCTGGTACGCTCGTTTTTCAATCACACTGACATTGACACGGCTTGTATTGAGCATCTTAGCTATGCGGTCCTGTGTATAACCTTTCATACGAAGCTCCAACACCCGTTTTTGCCGAATAGTCAAAAAAGAATTATTGTTAGGCATTGACAGTACTATCTATCTTTTCAAAGTAATAACTTTGGTGGATATTGCTCTGTCGAACAACAGAATAACGAAAAATACAAGAAAATCCTCCCTACGGTTGGATTAACTTGAGTACACAAAGTTATACTTTATGTACGAGTACAAAATAAAAAGGGGGCTAATGCCGCCCCTTCAATAAACCTATTGCGGTTTTTCGTAAAGCTTGGTCTTGGTCCTTCGGCTACCGTCCTTCATATGAGGCTGCCTGAACACTGCATCATTACCCTTTTCGATCTCCCTGGCGTCTATGGCCAGCTGAGCTGCTGCCCTCATCATTTCGTGACCCGTCGCTGTTGTCAGGGTAACCTGTTCAATCTCTTTCATCATGAAGCAGGCAGGGAAGTTGATCTCAGCTACCTTGTCAGCCATGTGCAAAGCTGCGAGCGCCTTGGCCTTTGCATACGGATTATTGAATCTTGCACTTTCTACAGCCTTTTGTGCAGTTACCAGAACATGAGGCAGTTCAAGGTCCTTGCCTGACTTGCCTGCATTTGCCTGGTCAATGACAGCATCAAACGCTTCCTGGATAAGCCTGACCACACCACAGGTGGATAGTACCTTCATGGCATCACTGTTGAAACTGGCCATCTCTACACAATCAAGGAACTCTGTCTTGGCACCGATGAGCGGGTCCACTTTCATAATTAAATATCCAAAACCTGCATCTTCCAGGGCCTGGCGGTCTTCCTTCTTGGTAGGACCATCAGAAATAACGATTACACGCCTGTCCTTCCATATCTCACGTGCAGCAGTGGGGCCTGGGGCTGATGAGTTGGGACTGATCATGACATAGAAATCAGCTTCATAATTCCTGAAGTGTTTCGTATGTTCAGCTTCTCCCTTCCCCATCTTGGCTCCAGTGCCAAACGACCTGATCTCTATTCCCTCTCTAGCCGCGATCTCATCAAGAATGAGATCGATAACCTGGGACATCCCCAAGTTTCCCAATTTAATGAATCCTATTTTAACCATATGGATCACAAAAATGAAATTGGACGATGTACTTATATGTGTTTTGAAATTGTTCGGACAAAATCATGGAATAGAAGCAAAATTGTAATTATTAATATACAACTTTAACTTCGGAATCCTTATGATAAATCAGCAGAATTTATAAACTGGTGATATTGATTGGTAAGAGTTCTGGCAACCGGTACATTTGATATACTTCATCCAGGACACATATTGTATCTGGAGGAAGCAAAAAAAATGGGCGACGAGCTGTGGGTAATTGTAGCCTGTACCACAATGGTAACGCACAAACCCAGACCATTCCTTCCAGAAGAGCAGCGACTTGCTATGGTGAAGTCATTGAAAGTGGTGGACCATGCTGTGCTGGGTGACGAGCATGATATGTTCAAACCTTTGACTGACATCCAGCCTGATATCATCGTACTGGGACATGACCAGCACTTCAATGAAAATGACCTTGAAAAGGAACTGGCATCCCGGGGAATAAATGCAAAAGTAGTCCGCGTAACAAAACGCGACCGATGTAATACGTGTAGTAGTGGTGCCATCATCAGGTTGATTACAGATAAACTTCCTTTCAGTCGGATTGACTATACAAGATAACGTTTTTCTTTAACCACTCAAAAAAAAGACGTTATAAATCAGGGAAAATCACTTTAAATATATTATTTTCAAGGTGTATCAATACAAGATGGAATCCTCCCTTATTAGCGGTCTTGACAAAACCAATCGGATTAACCAGCACATCCGGCACTTTAGACCCATACACCTTTCCCAGTACCTTCTTCACTCCCGCGTTGGTACCAGTATCTTTTCGGGCTGCTGATATAGCATCATCTTCAAATCCCTTGGTAGATAATAAAAATCCTGCCCTGAGACTGTTCCATTCATTCTTATTCTCTTTGATGTTCTCAAGTTCTTTAAGAAATACATCCACTTCATAGGACTTGGTAATCTTGTTCGTTATCCTGGCAGCAAACAGGACATTATCGGAACCGTCCTCAATGACAACATCAAATTTATGTTCTACATGACCTTCATGATAGGTCTGCGAGAATTTGATCACTTTCACTCTCGGGATATTCATCCAAATATTCTTAAGAGTGGCAGAGTTTCCGCTTTCTGCAATGTTCAGGAAAAAATCACTTAACAGATATTTTACAAATTCAAACTCCGGTGTTTTGGTTACCTGTACCTTAAATATCTCGGAATCATCCCTGTTTGCAAGTCCTGCAGGCAAACTAATGGTCAGGTCGACATTGTTGCGGGCAGCTTCTGCCAGGTTCAGGGATATATGTCCCTTAAATTCATCCACTATGGTATGGAGCGCAGGTTGTGATTCATCTACAATCAAAGCAAGTACCGTTATCCGTTTCATGGCATCTTCCATGCTGTTTACGAGTGTCCTGACCTTACTCTTGTATATGTTGACAATACCATTTTGCTTGCACATTTTATCCGGAGTAGAAGCTGTGTGTTTGTTATTTTTATCAAGATATACAGTCAGTATTTCCCCACCTCTATGATAACATGCAATATACCTGCCTTCAGGGAGTTTTAATTCGACATACCCTACCAATTTTTCCTGTACCAGTTTATAATTAAGTTTTGACAGGTCGGTAAATTCAGTATCAAGGTCTTTGTATATTGGTTCGAGGTCTTTTTTAGCTATGGAATTCAATAACAATGGTAAAGATTCTTTCCCTTCAGGGGATTGATAAATATCGATTATTGCATTTTGATAGTTACCCAGTACATACCTGAAAGCTTCCTCATCACTAACATCCAGTTTGTTGTTAATAATTCCTATGAGTTCACCACGCCACATAGAAAAGACTGATATCGTTTCATCGACATGAATAAAAAGACAACCCGAGAAATCTTCTTTTTTTAAATAATCAAGCAGTTTCACCAGTAAAATATAATATGACCTTAGTTGCAAATGTACTGGCTTGAATGTCCTGATAATCTCCAATATCCAATCGATATCATTTTTATTTTGAGTAATCTTTTTTGGTTTACGATGCGGCTTCTTCATGGCATCGAGGAATGTATCTAATCCCGATTCCTTTATGAAGTTCTCCAGTTCTGCTACATCAGTTAAATCTACTTTTTTTTCAGGCCCGCCCATTTTTACACCTATGTAAATAAGAAAAACCCGAATATCATACTTTTTTTCACAGATTAATAAATGATTTTATATATTGTATTCATATAAAAGTATTATCACACTCTGATTGCGTAAACTATTAGAAGTATCATCAATCATAACCTTTATAAAATTGGGTGGAAGTCAGTACCACGATATTTCCACCTAAACAAATGAACCTGGAATGGTATACTACACTTTTCAGGAACGGGTGAAATATATGAAATGTTATATATGTGCACAAGAGGGAAAGGACTCCGATGCTGTGGGAGTGTGTATTGTATGCGGTATGGGCGTGTGCCGCAAACATATGATGCGAGAAGAGACGCCGGTTTGGGACGGAACATATCCTGTCAGGCTTAAACCGGATACTGAACACATAAAACGTATCATCTGTCCACCGTGTCATAGGGCCCTGAAAGAGAATATGTGAGGAGTGAGAGATATGCTTAAATGCTTTATACATGATGAAAATAAAGAAACCGAAGAAGCAGTTGCGGTATGTATCGTGTGCGGTATGGGATTATGTATGGAACACGCCCAGCGTGCTGACCTGCAGATATGGGAAGGCAAATACCCTATGCCAGTTAAGGTCATGAAAACAAACCTTCCCCGTTTTCTTTGCAAATATTGCATCGAATCAATATATACAACAGGGTGTGAATAAAGGGGTACATCCATGTATCCCATTTTCATTTTTCCAAAACTTTTATCCTAATGGTGGCTCTATGATAAACGAACCATATATCAAAAGAATTCTCGCCTTGCTTTTCTTACTTATTGTTGTGTCATCATTTTTTATAGCTCCTTCACTTGCCCTGGAAACAAGGTCAATGATACTTACCGGTGAAAGAGTATTGGGTATTGGTGAATCATATGAACTCTACCAGGGATATAGTGTTAACATGGTAGAACCTGCATCATCCGGAAGGAAGGTGATCATACGGATAACATTTGATGGACAAACCGTTAGCGAGGACAGATTCATTAGCAAGGGCGAGGTCTATAATGTTACCAGGAAATATGATGACACAGATTTCATCGTACTTGCTATAACGTTAATGGATGTTGATATCGATGAACTAACCGCTACTATAAGGGTAGTACAATATATTGACCCTTCGCGCCCCACGACAGGATTCCTTATCATTGACCAGGAGGAAAAACTTGAACCTGGTACGTACCTAATCCTGGAACAGGGTTACCGTCTTAACATTGAAGATTTTGGGACTGATTCAACCACACTTGGTTTGTATAAAAATAATATCATGGTTAAGGAAAGCAAAATGAAAGGAAATGATATTTTCAATTATACATTAACTTCAAATGGAAACGACCATACAATTATTTCTTTTACCATTAAGAGTATTTTCAAGGGCAGTACCCGTAGTGCAGTGTTCATAGAACATCTATACCAGTTCGAAGAACCTTTCGATGCAATACCAGTAGAAACGGTTACATCAACGGAAATGAACGGCACCGACACTAATGATAACAATAACACCGGTAAAGCCAGTAGCAATATTTCACTCTCTGTTCAGGTCACCAATGATGATGGTGGAAAGAGAATTTATAAGAATCAAAGCATAAATGTAACCTATTATCTTAGCGGCAGTGATTCATTTGATTCAACACGCATAACACTTGATGGAACTATCATAGAAGAGTTTATTGCCCCACACCCCGGAATGCACAGTATCAAACTTGAACCTTTACCCGTCGGCAGCCATATTATTGAGGTTTCAGCCATATCGGGTGATGGCGGACGTATTTCGCATGAAACGAAACTATATGTTAGAAAGAACTTTGCTGAAAATCTCATCATCCCTGAAGTAAATCTAACATTTGCTCCAGTCGTCTTTGCAATAACATCCTTACTTTTGATTATCTGGGCGGCAATGCGAAGACCAAAAAAGGATGAATGGTAAGACAAGAAAATCCTCCCTACGGTCGGATTAACTTGAGACCATGGACTTAGTCCAAGGTGTCCGATATAGTCGGACAAACACACAGTTATACTTTCTATTAAAAACCAGCACCAGTAAGAGTCTTCATATAAGTGACTCCCTTTATTTTCCGTATCTTGTTAAAAACGATATCTCCCAGGTCTTCCATGCTTTTTACCGTGACCTTGGCGATAAGATCGTATTCCCCAAATAAGGGATGAATCTCCTGGATGTTGTTTTCTTTCACCTGAATGTCAAATACCTCACGCTCCCTGCCGGGAGTAACATTAATAAGTACAAATCCTAATGCCAATAAAATTTCTCCTTATCCAGTTATATGACTGCTAAATGGAACTATTTTTCAGTAAACGTTTACTGAGATGATATTTATACATATTTCGGTCCAGTATCCGGACTTTAGGGAAATATTTAAAGATACCCAAAATCAGACCGTAATATTATTAAGCATTTAATTGAATTTCGAGTCAAATTGTCGGCTTTAAAAATAATTATTCAGGACAGGATTTGGAGGACGCTACGTGGCAGACCATAAATACGTATATTTTTTCGGTGGAGACAAAACTGAAGGTAATGCAGGAATGAAAAATCTGCTTGGCGGTAAGGGTTCCCATCTGGCTGAAATGGCAAAACAGGGAATACCGGTGCCTCAAGGATTTACCTTAAGTACTGAGGTATGTACCGTTTATTACAATCACCGGCAGCATTATCCAGATGGTGTGGAAGAACAGGTAGCTGAACAACTTGCAAAGCTGGAGAAGGATACAGGGTTTATATTTGGCGACCCGGTCAAACCTTTATTGTTATCTGTCAGGTCAGGTGCCCGGATATCCATGCCAGGTATGATGGATACCGTGCTCAACCTGGGACTTAACGACAAAACCGTTGTCGGCCTCGCACAGGAAGCGGATGAGAGGTTCGCCTATGATTGTTACAGGCGTTTCATAAACATGTTCGGGGATGTGGTGCTGGGCATCGAGCATAAGGAATTTGAGAATATCCTGCATGCAAAGAAGGTTGAACTGAAGGTAACCAATGACACCGAACTGGATACTAAAGCCCTCAAAGACGTAGTGGTAAAATATAAAGCACTGGTCAAATCAAAGACAGGTGAGCACTTCCCCGAGGACCCGATGGACCAGTTGTGGAGATCCATCAATGCCGTTTTCGATTCCTGGAATACAAAACGGGCCATTACGTACCGGAAGATACACAATATCCCGGACGATTGGGGCACTGCCGTGAACGTGCAGTGCATGGTCTATGGTAATATGGGTGAAAATTCTGGAACCGGCGTAGCATTTACTCGCAACCCGTCCACAGGTGAGAAAATGTTCTATGGCGAGTATCTCATGAATGCCCAGGGCGAGGACGTAGTGGCAGGAATCAGGACTCCACATCCCATAGAGACCCTGAAACAGGAAATGCCCGAAGTATATGAACAACTGGATGACATCAAGGAGAGGCTTGAACACCACTTCAAGGAAATGGAAGATATCGAATTCACGATCCAGCAGGGCAAACTCTATATGCTGCAGACCAGGACAGGAAAGCGTACTGCAGCAGCCGCGGTCAAGATTGCTACAGATATGTATGATGAAGGATTGATCACCAAAGAAGAGGCCCTGCTCAAGGTGGAACCCGAGCAGCTGGACCAGCTCCTTCATCCCATGATCGACCCGAATGAAAAAGTGAGATCAGTAGCCAAAGGACTGCCTGCTTCACCGGGTGCTGCCGTGGGTAAAGTAGTATTTACCGCGGAACATGCTGAAAAGATGTCCCAGGCAGGAGAGAAAGTGATACTGGTGCGCAATGCGACCTCCCCCGAAGATATCGGCGGAATGTATGTTTCCCAGGGTATCCTGACCGTTCGTGGTGGAATGACGTCTCATGCAGCAGTGGTGGCCCGTGGCATGGGAAAGTGTTGCGTGGCAGGATGCGGTGCTATTCAGATTGATGAGGAAAAGGGACTGTTCATCGTGAATGGTCATACTATTCATGAAAGCGATTATATCACCTTGAACGGCTCCACCGGTGAGGTTATTCTTGGACAGGTAAAGCTCATCACCCCTGAAATCAACAGTGAAATGGAAACCATACTGGAATGGGCAGATGAAGTGAGAACCCTTGGTGTGAGGACCAATGCAGATACACCCAAAGACTCCCAGATAGCCCGGGATTTCGGGGCCGAAGGTATTGGCCTGTGCCGTACCGAACACATGTTCTTTGGCGATGAGCGGATACCTATCGTACAGGAGATGATATTGGCCGAGACCGAAAAAGGGAGAAAGGCTGCCCTGGATAAACTGCTGCCCATGCAGCGTGGCGATTTCAAAGGCATTTTCAGGGTAATGAAAGGATATCCGGTAACCATCAGGCTGCTGGACCCACCCCTCCATGAATTCCTGCCCAAGCATGATGAACTGCTTGATGAGTATATGAAGTTGAAACCATCCGGAGATACTAAAAAACTCCATGAATTGCAGGAATTGATGAAACGGGTAGAATCCCTCCATGAGGTCAATCCCATGCTGGGACATCGTGGATGCAGGCTGGGTATAACCTATCCTGAGATTTATGATATGCAGGTCAGGGCAATATTTGAGGCTGCCTGCGAACTGGCAAAGGAAGGATATGAGATCGTGCCTGAAGTGATGATACCCCTGGTCGGGCATATCAACGAGTTCAAGATAACCAAAGAGAGTGCGAAATCGGTTGCCAGGCAGGTCATGGATGAGCAGGGAGTTGAACTGGAATACCTTATAGGTACCATGATAGAATTGCCCAGGGCCGCCATTACTGCAGATGAGATAGCAGGTGAGGCCGAATTCTTCAGTTTCGGTACCAATGACCTGACCCAGACAACGTTCGGCTTGAGTCGTGACGATGCAGGTAAGTTCTTACCCTATTATGTGGAGCACGGCATACTTGAGATCGACCCCTTTGTAGCAATCGACCAGAAAGGTGTGGGACAGCTCATCAAGATCGGGGTTGAGAAGGGGCGGTCGACCAGGCCGGACCTGAAGGTCGGTATCTGCGGCGAACACGGCGGCGAACCCAGCAGTGTGATATTCTGCCATAATATCGGGCTGGATTATGTAAGCTGCTCGCCATTCAGGGTTCCTATTGCCAGGCTGGCTGCGGCCCATGCTGTGTTAAAGAAGGATGAATAGCATTAACAAAAATGTTAATGCCTTTGAAGGTAAATCCTGGATTGAAGGAATATCATGCCCGAGATTATAGAATGCGAATCTGGAACGCATCCAGTTGTGGATGCCCACGGCCAACCCCTTGAGGTAGGAAGCCCTGTACGGTATGGTGGGACCGGTACTACCGGTCATGTAACCGAGATCATCTGTGATTCGGAAGGTGCATGGGCAATTATCGATACCAAAGACCTGCTGTACAAGCTTGAATCACTTACTTTGCTCACTGAACTGCAACAGAAAGATGAAATGGGAGAGCGGCAGTTTACCAAAGAAGAGATTGAGGAAGTGCTGGAGAAAGCAAAGGACGATGCCAAGGAAGCCAGACTGGACGATGCAAATCTGGAAGCTGGCGGATAGACACTTACTGTATGACACGTATTGGTGTCGTTATCCATGGACCTGCAGTCATCGATTCAGGGAGAGCTAACACAGTACTTGAAATAGTCGCCGGTATGGGTGAGGTCAGGGCTGTACTTGGCGGTACTATGGGCAGGGCAGCCGTGATCGATGCGGGACTGGAAGATGTTATTGATATCAGCGCAAGCCAGAAACCCAGCGAATCAGTTTTAGCTCTGGGTACGTGTTGTGATGCGGTGTTGCTGGTCAATGAGGGGAAATGTGCCAGGTCCGGGTTTGCCTTCGGCCACATGGTTTTTGAAATCCTTGGTTCCTGTGCCGTACCACTGATACAGGTTGAGTTCGCATCGCCAGAAGTCGGTGGTTGTGTATTGATACCCTGGACTGGGATGACTGATTCCCTATTGATGCATGCCCTGCTGGACGGACTTGAAAAATGGGTCGGGGTCAGAGTAGTCCAGCCGCCTGGATCCCTGACATGCCTTGAGATAAAGGATGATTTGATCAGGAGGAGGATTGCCGGTGTCAGGCCGGGTGAATACATTACGGTCAATGGCTTCGTGGTCGGTAAAGCTCTGTCAGATGTGGTTTGTATCGTTGCCAGGAATGGCGCCATTATTGAACTTCAGGGCGGCAGGCTGAAGGCCCACGGAGTCGATAAACTGAAACAGGTTGACCTTACAAATGCTATTGTGAGATCAGGACCGCTCAGAACTGCTGATGTTACACCAAGGGTACTTAAGCACAACGTTTCAGGAATTGTGGTGATCATCGACCATTCGGCAGAGCAGACCTTTGAGATTGCCAAGGACGCGGATGTTGCAGTGACAGTTGGTGATGATACAACAGCAGTAGCCGGGGATTTATTGACCAGGCTGGGCATACCCTTGATAGGGATTACTGATGGTGACCTGGACGGTATCACTCATCATATTCACATACCCCAGAGTTCAGTAATCATACGGTTGGCACCCGGGAATGATGATATTGTGGGGCACCGGGTGTATGAGGAGATTTTCGGTGGCAGGGATAGGATTGAGATGGGAAGTGCTGGGTTTAAGGGGATACTGGATGATGTACTGGAAATCGCTGAAGGACTGGTTGAGGACATATTACGGTATTGATGGCAGGAACTTCCTCAGTTCATTAAACCTTTTGTCTTAATATTTCTGTTCATTACTCTATCTTATCCACTCTTGAAACCTTGAGCATTGAACTCACAGGTACACCATCAATGGAATCCATACCATTCTTGTCGATCAATACAGCAATAGCAGTTGGATTTGCCTCCCTTGACCTGAGCAGCGATATGACATTACTTGTAGTATTCCCGGTAGTAATCACATCATCCACGATGACACAGTCCTTACCGTCCACACTGGAGAAATTCTGGGATAGCATGCCCTTATGGGACTGCTTGTTGGACTGGAACACTGCCAGCTCAACCTCCAGTTCCTCGGCAACCATGCTGGCTAATGGCACACCGCTCAGCGCCACACCCACTACCACATCCACATTGGACTGCGACCTCTCAAGGCTCTCCAGCAGCATATCTGTTATAATACCTGCTACCAGGCTTATCCGCTTTGAATTTTTCCCGATACTGCTCCAGTTTACATAAATATCCTTTGGAGCCTGGGAAATTTCGCCTTTCGCGGAATGGGCCAAAAGCCAGGTCGCCGTATCCCCTGAAACATTAAGTTCATCTGCAATCTGCCCCTCTGAAAGACCGCTTTGCTGGAGTTCAAGCGCTTTTTGAATAAGTTCTCTAATGTTCTTCATAGCAATACCAACAATACTTCATCCTGTAACATTATATATTTAATCCAGAACCGTCAATGGCTCGCCCTGCGTCTTTTTATTGCACAACCACATATCTTGCACTCACTGCCAGACTTCACTACTACTCCGCATCCCGTACAGTACAGTTCCCATACTATTCCTTTTGAAATCCCTGTTGAACCGGCAGGCTTGAACTCCACTTTAAGAACAGAAGCCACATTCTGGACAGCATAATCATCAGTTACAAGGGTCACCGTAAATTTTTGTATAAGTTCAAGGGCCTTTGCGAGCACATCAATATCAGTATGAGAGAGCACACCTGCATCCCCTGTAGATACTGCAGCTGATACTACCTGTTCTTTGAATGTAGCAAGGGGCGGTTCGACTCTCATACCTGCATCCTGCATCAGGTCAAACCTTAAACGGCTGGAGCTGTCAATAATCTCGTATTCAACAGAAGGCACTGTTATTATGGCACCATCCGTTATCTGTACACCCACAATAAAGCCGGAAGTATCAATAACATATACTTTATCTTCCATTTGTTTACCTGTTTATCTTTGCTGCCGAATTATATTCTTTTTCAAAATGATTGAAACGTTTAGTCTCGTCAGCACCAAAATAGCGCTCGAGTTCCTTTATCATTTTATCGACCTTCACACGCTCCAGTTCTGAGAGCCTGGCAAATGCATTTGCAGAAATCGAAATAGAATTTTCCAGTCCTTCCGTGATGGGATACCTGGCCACTTCCTTTAATGCCCATACAGCCTGGTCCACTGCATCCCCAAGTTTTCGCAGTGATGACTCCACACCCACATTTGCAAGAGCAGTAACCACTACATTAAGACCTGTTTCTTCCCGCTGGTATCCATAGGACAGCCCGATATCCTTGATAGACCAGATAGCCTGTTCAGTACCCAATTCCAGTTTATTTGATGCCGCGATAACGCCCATTTCTTCCAGTTTGGATACTATCCTGACACTCTCTTCAATCAGGTTGTTCTGGACGGCTGAAGTGCCAATATCGCGTAATTTAAGGGCAGTTTTCCTCACGGCCCCTTCTACAGAATGTACTGCAGCCTCCCTGCCAATATCATATAATGCATTAATGGAATTATTCAGGGTATCCATTTCCTTACTTCTGATGGCAGCTGCTCCAATAATACCCAGCATATTTCCTGCTTTCGAAGATGTCGAATCTATGCTGTGAGCTGCCGCTGCAATTCCAATCTTTCTGACAGCACCGGTAACCGTTATCTTCATAATCTCAAAATTTTTCTGGCTCAACACGTCATAATATTCAAATATTCGTCTCAGTATGTCATCAGCAGGGGCATCAAATCCCCTGGTCACAGCACACTTGCCAATATCACCCAGAGTTTCAATAGTTTCGTTGGCAGCCTCGTCCTCATCCATGCGCAGGGCCAGTTTGCCAATATCATCAATATGACCCACGAAATGTAATGTGACCTTTACAAGATTGTGTTTGCGCATACCAGAAGCCGTCATCAGTTCAATACTTTTATGCTTCAATATGGACAGGCCGAACATGGACGGACCGAGCACATCTTTCATTATCGAACCCCTGATTATATCCACAACCGGCTGGACAGGGTCACGCTCGTGCATCTGGCTCCCGCTGCTCTGGACAGTAAGCAGTACATTGTCCCTGGTAATCTCATTTGAAAAACGTTCAAAACTATGGGTATACTGTTCATTTTGTAAATATTTGTAAATGCCATGTCCAGCATAACCCACTCCTGCTGAAGTCAAAACTGCTAAAAAAAATGGAGTTATCAGTGATTTCCAGTTATCTGCTCCTATTTCGACTACATTGAACATCATCATTAAACTGAATGTCAATCCGGTGGAACCCAGGATATAGGAAAGAGATTCCCTGGTACTGCTATGTTTCCTGAAGTAGTATGTGATGTTCTGAATAACGTTGGTCGAGTGTTTACGTGATGGTTTTCTTCGTTTCAATAGCCAGACCGTCAAGAACCAGATAAATAATGTAAGGACCAGCGTTACTATGTGAACCAGGATATTTATGTGCATCTCTCCTGACGTCCACACTGGCAAGGTCAACATAGTGACCTGTATGAAAAGCGCGCCAAGACAAATATCAGAACCAACTGATCTGAGGTTTTGCCCGTTCACATATTTCAGGTACAATACCATCAGGAAAAAGATACACAATAAAATAGCTATAGGTAAGAATTCAAATGCAGCGGAGATAATACCTATCATACCTACTAATATTTTATATTAGTACTTAAAACAAACGATAATCAGGAGCTTAACTCAAGAATATTATTTATGTAGTATATACTGATTTACTGTATCTGATGTTAATGAATACGATTGTATAAATTGAACTAAAATAAAATCAGAGTAGTGGACATAAAATTAGATATAAATAAAAATAATGACGTTTAACTATATATAAAAAAGAAAAGATTATTCTGGATTACTTCAGTAATTCAGAAATCTTTGCCTCTAATTGCTGTTTTGGAAGTGCACCCAAAACCCTTCCAACCGGTTTACCATCCTTGAATATCAGCATTGTCGGAACTGCCGTTATGGCGTATTTCATTGCTGTCTGTGGATTATTGTCAATATCCAGTTTCCCGAAGACGATCTGTCCTGCTTTTTCCTTGGCAAGTGCTTCAATTGTGGGTGCCACCATTCTGCACGGACCACACCATACTGCCCAGCAGTCAACTACCAGTTTTGAATGTTCAGTTAAGGCTTTATCCATGTCCTGGTCAGTAAGTTCTATGGGCACGTCAAGTTTGGGTTTATTCAAGCTTTCTTCCAACTCCTTTAATTTTCGTTTCCTTATCGCTTCCAGTTCATCCATTGGTAGTTCACCATGACTACACGATGGACAAAGCCTGGTGTGGACAATTATCTACACATTGACCACATTCTATGCAGCTATCCTGGTCCACTTGAGGATATCCGCCGGCCTGCTGGGATATTGCACCTGCAGGGCATAATCGTATCATTCCACAACGTGGGGCTTTGTCACATGCATTTTCATTCATTAATACAGTCATTGTATCACCAATATGATAAATGCTTTATTGATACATATACTTATGCGTAGTTTTCACAAAACCGTGCATTTGTGTGTAGTCATCGTATTTATACGAATTTATTTATTCAACTTGCGCACCGCAAAGTCACAGGCTTTTGTTAATACGTCATAGGTTTCAGAAACAGCCGGGCAGTATGCGAGTTCCACTTCTGCCAGCTCATGTACGGTCAAATTTCCCTTTAGTGCTACAGCCACCACATTTATCCTGGCAGCAGCGCCCTTGCCCACAGCCTGGGCACCAAGCAGCTTTCCGGTAGATGAATCTGCCAGAACCTTTACACTAATATCCTCGGCTCCCGGATACCAATCTGGTCTTGTTTTCCCTTTTGCCTTTCCGCTCACTACATTAAATCCGTACATTGCAGCAAAGTAACTATTAAATCCGGTAGCTGCCACTTCCAGGTCTCCAACAACTGAGACAAAAGTAGTCAGTGAGCCGTCGTAAGTTGCATAACCACCTGCCGCATTCGTACCTGCAACGGCACCCTGCCTGTAAGCCGAATTGGCAAGCTGGGATGCCCATGGCCTGTGGCTCAACGGATTTGTTACTTCAACTGAATCGCCTGCTGCAAAGATATCCTTTACAGTTGTCATCATTCCCCTATTCGTGGTAATGCCGAACCGTCCTATCTCAATACCTGCATCTTTCATAATCGAGTGGTCAGCCCTGACACCAGATGCTGCCACTAACAGGTCAGCGTCAAGAGTCTCACCACCCACTTCCACAGCTTCGATATGCTCTTCCCCAATTACTTTTTCCACAGCTTTTCCCATGTATGAGCGTATTCCCAGAGATGTTAGGGTATTGGTCACTGCACTGGCCATATCCTTATCAAGGGCCTTAGGGAATGCCCATTCCAGCATTTCCACCACCACAACATCGAGACCTATGGATTTCAGGGCCACTGCAACTTCAAGCCCGATTGGACCGGCGCCCATGACCACGGCATGTTTCTTACCTCTGGCAGCTTCCCGTATTGTATTCGTATCATCAGTATTACTAAGGGTATAAACGCCCCTCCCCAGCAGTTCTCTTGCTCCCGGAACAGGAGGGATGAACGGCTCTGACCCGGTAGCAAGGATGAGACTATCGTATACTATCACTTTTTGTGTACCTGTTGCAAGGTCTTCAACTTTTATTACCTTATTTTCCGCATCGATCGAATGCAATTCATGTAACAGCAGTTTCTCAACTCCCATACTGCCGGTTGGAAGTATATGCTTCAGGTCCTCCGAATCCGGGATGATGCCTTCGATAACAAAGGGCAGCCCGCAGGGTGAGAACATATCGTAATTCCTGCGCTCAACAATAGTAATATGTGATTCAGGAGATATCCTCTTTGCAGCCATCAGAGCGGAAAAACCGCCCACACCCAATCCAACTATAACAATGTTCTTTTCTGCCATGTTTATCATTACTCGTACTTTATAACAATATCAGACATAAAGGTAACAGATATTACGAGCAGTCAACGGGAACATCAAGTTCAATTAACTGCTAATCCTCTATCACATACTCGAACATCAACTGTGCTGCAATAAAGAATACCACATCATATACCAGCAGCAGCCTGAGTTCATCAGCAGCATCCATTATATTACCACTTGTCAGGACCTTCTGGGTTGCAAGCACGGCTGACATGATCAATGGTATGATTATGGGAAACAGGATGACAGGCAGCAGTATTTCCCTTGTCCTCATGTTCACGGTCAGGGCTGAGAAGAGGGTTCCCACCAGTATAAAGCCCAGAGTACCCAGCAGTATTACAATACCCAGCCCGGTAAGGCTCTTAATATCGGTAAAATTGAACAGTATCATGAAAAGGGGCACAATAATAACCTCTATCATGAACATTATGATCAGGTTCGAGGTCACCTTTCCCAGATAGATGGCGCTCGGGTCAACCGGACACAGTTTCAAACCATCAAGACACCCGTCCTCTTTCTCACCGGCAAAAGAACGCGAGAGTCCCAGCATCCCTGCAAACGTGAACGCTATCCACAATATGCCTGGAGCAATATCAGATACTTCAATGCTGAACAGGACATTCGTAAAAGAATAACTAAAAATAACGATCACAAGGAGCGAGAAAATTATCATGCTGTTCAGCATCTGCTTGGTCCGGAACTCCATAAGCAGGTCCTTCCAGGCCAGGTACAATAATTCCTTCATATCTTACACCTCGTGCACATACTGTTCATAGGTCTGCCGGAACTCATAAATATCCTTTATGGTGTCTTTTTCGGTCTCGAATACGATACGGCCGCCGAATAGGATGACCACTTTATCTGCCAGTGCTATACCCCTCTCAAGGTCATGCGATACCATGACCTGGGTTTTATCTGAAACATCCAGTTCTTTCAGGATGGAATCGAATGTCGCAGCAGCATGCTGGTCAAGACCGGTATATGGCTCATCCAGGAACAATACCTTCGGGTCGTGCAAGATAGCGCGGGCAATGCTCAGGCGCTGTTTCATGCCCCTGCTGAACGTACCCACCCTGTCATCCAGGCGGTATTGCAATCCAACTTCCTCGACCAGTTCATGTATCCTGCTATCCAGTACATCCGCTTTCATACCGTACATCCTGCCAAAGAATAACAGGTTCTCCCTGGCAGTAAGGTCCTGGTACAGGTAGGTTTCGTGGGATATGATGCCGATAAGCCGCCTCACTTCAAGCGGAGATTCCCTCACATCATGCTCGTGTACCCTGACAGTCCCTGAAGTAGGGCTTACCAGCGTAGACATTATCTTGACCAGGGTGGTCTTGCCCGCACCGTTGGGACCAAATATAGTAAGGAAATCACCGGTCGGTATTTCCAGGTTGATATCATTAAGAACATCGTGGTTTCCGAACGTCTTTGAAAGATGTTTTATCGAGATAATGGCTGATTGCTCCTGTAAATACTGTGTACAATAGGAAATTAATATTAATGCTTTACTTTTTTTATGTTCCGATTTGCAGCGGGCTGGCTATCTTCTTGAGGGTAGCTACCGCTGAAAGTGCTGCCAGGTAACTGGTCCTCGGGTTTTCCGGGAATGGGATATTCTCCACTTCGGTGGTAAATCTGCCAAAGTCCCCTATTACCTCAATCTCATGCCGGTTCCGGGTGGATCCAGGGTCCACCACTATTTTCACCCTTGTCCTGTCCACTCCGATACCTGCCAGGCTGATGCATGCCGCCACATTCACATTGGCAGGGAATGCTTTTACTGCCTCGAACGCAGTTCCATCAAATATGACGGAAGGCCGGTCAAAAGCATCCAGGTCGATCTTGTTCGCGACTATATAGGGAGCTCCGGCCAGTCCCCTTGGCGGTTTAGTGGTGGTCAATGTCACCGATTGCACTGGGGCAACAGATGCAGATTTGATGCCATCAATACCCGCTACAGCACCTGATGGCAGATATATCCTGCAATTATGCATGCGGGCAAGATCAACAAGATTATCGAGGAGTTGCCCGTCGACCAGGGCCCCAACACTCATTATCATCACGTCACAGCCACTTTCCAATGCGGGAATGGCAGCCTGGGGAACAGCTATTGCCGAGGCAGATTCAACAACCAGGTCTACCTCTTTCACCATCTCGCTAATTTTCATAACCCCTGGTTTATGGGACAACTCTGCACAGAGTGTATCAATGTTTTCAGCATGGTGCTCGTGAATGGCTACCAATTCAGCACCTTCAATGCCCTTATCCAGAGCGCGGCAGATAATTGAACCGATTGCACCACAACCAACTACTCCTACCCTGAGCATACCAACATCCTCATCCTGAAACTAACTATTCATTGCACCTAAAAATTATCCAGAACACCCTTTACTATGTCTGTAAAATCATCCTTCAAGGAATAATGATTGTGCTCCCTTGTCACGTCTATGCGCAAAATACCAAGCCGGGTGTTCATCAATCCTACCATGGCTGAGACACCGCGATAGTTCACGTCAAATCCATGCTGTACCAGGTTATTGTATATGTCGTTCGTGGTATAGGTATCTCCATTCAGGAACATATTAAGGACGGTCTTGCGCAGATTGGTCTCATCCCTACGCAGATATTTAACCAACCTTTCTTTTACTTGATCTGTTGTCTGGCTCAGTGTTAACCACCAATTACTCATTATTGTATTAGAATTAAGGATAATTATGTTCTTTTATAGGTTAATAAAAGTTGGCGTTAATATTAAAGCCATCTGCATTATCAAGGGGTGTTTTTTCAACCACCATCCTTCCGTATGTGGGATAACATTCTTCATACCAGGCTGAAAAACCACTGGCAATCTCATCTGCAATATCCTCAAGCACCCACCAACCCAGTTCTATCCTTCCCCGGGTGCATTCATACAGGTTTCCGGGCACGTCCAGATGCTCCAGGAGACCAGTGATACCTTCAGCTTTTCCTTTCACGACCCCGTATAGCAGAGTGCCATCAGGAGTGACCTCATCAAATTCACGGGCTATGGTCTGTGCGGTGCGAAGTAGTCTTTTGCGTAATTGTACTCTATCCTTGAAACTGGATGAACAAAAATGTACATGCAACCCGGAACAATTTTCTACGATTGCCTGTGCATTTTCCCTGCTCCCTGCAACGGCACAGCCCTCATCATTTACGGTGGAAAATCCCTGTTGGTCCATTGCCTGTAAATTGGTCAGGGAGACCTCAAGTTCGTTTAGGTTAATGAATATATCATGTTCAAGGGCAAAATCAGCAACATGCTGCGCCCCCGGAAGGGACGGGATCTCAATACCCACATCCATACCCACTTTTTTAGCCTCTTCAATGGATGCAGCATAGTCGCCACCCTCAAGCCGGTCCCAGGTATCCATGTCAGGATGGAAACGTATCTCGTCAAGTCCGGCTGAGTGGAGTTGTCCCAGTGTTTCCCTGGAAGGAATATCGGCAGTATAGAGATGTATATGGTGTCCAGGTCCGAATTCGCCTTTAAGGAGCCTTATATAACCCAGGACCCGCTCCAGCATTAGAAGCGGCTCGCCTCCGGTTATCCCAGTACCCTGTGCCCGCATGCTGCGCGCTTCACAAAGTATATCCTCGTCTGATAAAACCGGTCTTTCATTGGCGAAAGTAACATCGTTTTGTCGCTTTTCCTCTGATATTGGGCAATAGAAACAGTCACGATGGCACAATCCGGTTACGAACAGTACCATTTTTGCTCCATCCCGGCAGAATGTGCAGCCTGTGGGCAGGTAATTATAAAATGAACCAGAATCAGTTTCATATTTCATGATAAAACCCTTACATGTTTTCATAAATATTATATCTATGAGGTAACACAAAGAATAACTGAACAATCAAACGGGGGATTTGATAAAATATCTCCGGTTAGTAGATATTCCTTATGAAAATGAAAAATATCTCACTTATATTATTTACCATGGTGCTGGTATTCGCAGCATCTGCCCACGCAACCTCTGAGTCTATTCCATCAAATATCTGGGAGTTCACTACAGATTATTATGACGTTATTGGTGAGCCGGGTTTATCTGCATCGTTAATTGGTGATAATGAATATAATGCAGGTGATAAGGCCACATTGTTCATCCAGTTGATGAACGATGGACTTGTCTTTGGATTCAGAACAGTGAATACGCCTTCCAATGCTGATGAAATAATGGATGCCCAGATAGAACTTGACAAGGAATATGATGTGACCACAGCCCTGAATATACGGGGAACACTGAAAAACATCAATGATGCACCGGTAAAGGTCCTGAGCGGGGTTTTACAGGGCGGGTCGCTGCGGGAAGGTGAGGTATCTACGCCCATGGAGTTCGATATTGAGATATTCAACAATGCTCCTTCAGGTACCTACAAATTTGCATTGAACCTGACATACCAGTACCAGTACGATGTTAAAGTGGATGGTTACCCTGACCAGGAGTATGATTACTGGTACGTTACCAGGAACCAGACATTGCCTGTGACAATAATAGTGAAACCCAGGGCATCTTTTTCGGTAGAGGATGTCACTTCTCACTTAAGACCCGGCGACCAGACCGTGCTCTACATAACCTACAAAAATATAGGGGATGAGACTGCTCAGGATGCGGTGGGCCGTATCAGTGTGGTTGACCCTTTCAGTACTACTGATGACCAGGCATACATGGGTACACTGGCACCGGGAGATTCATATCAGGCAAAGTACAGGATAAAAGTAGATGGAAATGCACTTCCTAAGACCTACGGAATCAATACTGAAGTGAAATTCCGTGATGAACGGGGCGATATCCGGATATCTGATGTCATGAAAGCGCCTGTCATAGTCTATGAGACTATACCCTTTAGCGAAAAGGTGGGGAACAGCGCATATCTGTTCGTGGTGCTTGTGATTGCAGGTGCATTGGGACTGTATTACTATAAGAAACGGAGCCGTACAGAATAGCTATAATCTTACATCGGTTCTATGCCGGAGCACAGAACGCTATTGTTTTTAAACTCCGGACATATAGTAAAATGTAATATACCTGTCAGTCCAACTATAGAATGGAGTGTTAACATGCCTGAGCCTGAATACGTCATATATACTGACATGGATGGCACGCTGATAGACCATGATACGTATTCATATCAAGCAGCTCTCCCGGCTCTTGACCTGATACGTAAAAAGCATATTCCTCTGGTGTTTTGCACCAGCAAGACAAGGGCAGAACTTGAAGTCTATTGCAAAGAACTGGAACTATACCATCCGTTAATATCTGAGAACGGCGGCGCCATATTTATTCCTGAGGATTATTTTGATCTTCCTTACGAATACGATAAAATATCTGACCATTACAGGGTCATCGAACTTGGCGTGAAATATGACATCCTTGAGAAGACCTTAAAAGAAGTATGCACCGATATTCAGTGCGAAGCCGTAGGTTTCGGGGACATGGATGTTGACGAAGTGTGCACAGATACAGGACTCAGTGCAGAAGCTGCAGCCCTGGCCAAACGCCGTGACTATGACGAAGCTTTCAGGGTTTTGAGTCCTGCACCAAAAGGTGACGAACTGGTAAGGGAGATTGTCAGGCGGGGATTTAACTGTACCAGGGGTGGACGGTATTACCATATTATGGGCAACAACGATAAAGGGCGAGCAGTGGAGATATTGACCGGCCTGTACCGCCGCACGTGGCCGGGGATCAGGACTATAGGTATTGGTGACAGCCTGAATGACCTGCCTATGTTAAAAGCAGTTGATATTGCCATACTGGTGCAAAAACCAGGTGGTATCTATGACCCGGACGTCACACATCCAGGGATCAAAAAAGGAGATGGTATTGGTCCTGAAGGATGGAACAGGGAACTTATTAATATTCTAAGATGAAACATATGGTATAGTACTGTTGATATCGTAGAGTACAAAGGGAGTGATGAGTTATGATTCGACTTGGCAGCATGCTGCCACAGGCATTTATGGTAGGCATATCGGACCTTGTTGATATGGTCGGACCTGAAATGACCGTTAAATGGTTATTCCAGATTGGACGAGATCTGGCAGAAACACAGGGACCCGGGTTGGAAGGGGACCCGGAAGGAGATTTAAATTACATTACATTGTGCCCGTTCTCAGATGAATTAATACGATTTATTGATATGTTCGGTGAACGACCGGAAGAATACCATAGAATTGTAGAATATGTAAATAGACGTGAAAATGAGGATAAAGATAAGACCGAATGTCCTGCAGTAGCTTCTGTCCTTTGCATTATGCATAATGCATATCGCGCGAAAAGAGCAGAAATTGCAGGTATGAAAACACTGCACTTTGCCTGCAAGTCCCCGGTAACCGGTAACATACCCGTATATAATGAAGAAGCAATTGCCGAAGCAGGAGTGAGTAAAGAAGACGTTGATACCCTATTGAAGAAAGGAGTGTGTATTTTCAAGTTCATCAAGGAGGATTGAGAACGATGGACCTTAAGGAGGCCGAGAAGCTTTACACGAACTGTATGAAGATCCTTATCGAAAACCAGCACCCCAATGGTGGGTTCTATGCCAGCCCGCCCGGGACCAGGTATCCTTTCATCTACCCCCGTGATCATTCCATCTGCATTCTCGGTACTGTCTCGGCAGGATTACTCCCCGAAGCGAAAAAAGGACTTGAATTCATGCTTGCCGCCCAGAAACCTTCTGGCGAGTTCAGCCAGCGGTATGATGTGGACGGGAACGATACCAGTTACAAGGATTTGCAGATCGATGGTAACGGCCTTACCCTCTATGCCCTGAACAAGTATCTCAAGGCCACTGGCGGTATGTTCTTTGAAAGCCTTGCCGACCGGGCATTTTGCGAACAGTACTGGGAAGCTATTGAAAGAGCAGTTAATTTCATATTACAAAATAAAAACGAAGAAGTCAACCTGATCCACACCATCAACAGTATCCATGAATACCCTGCATATGAACATGGATTTGAGATATATGCCAATTCCACCTGCTGTGCCGGACTTTTCGGAGCCGTGGAGATAGGAGAGGCTTTGGGCAAAGATGTGGGGGAATGGCGTCTACAGGCCGAGCAGGTCAGGGAGGCAATTCTTGAGCGGCTGTACAGTCCAAGGCGCAGGTCGTTCATTAAATGCATCAGAGTGAAATACAAAAGCAGTAATCCGATCGGGTACGATGCCTATGCATCCAGTGTTATCGATGTGGATGCTGTTGAATATGCTCCTGCATTGTTCGGTCTCATCGATGAACATGACCTGAGAAATGTAAACACGGTAAAGCGCATCGATAAATTACTGTGGGATGAAGAACTGGGAGGGTTGAACCGGTATCCTGAACTCTGGGACCGCAACAATGGAGGGTATGGGCCATGGCTCCATTTTACCTGCCAGCTTTCCAACCATTACACGGCAGTGAATGACCGGGACATGGCAGAGAAATACCTGGATTGGGTAATAAGTATGGCTCATGATTACATGCTACCGGAACATATCTCAACAGTTGAGCGGTTCGAAATGTGGCTGGAAGATTATACCAATGCCAGGATATTACGGGACAGTAAAATTACAATGATAGAACAGATCAGAGCACATCCTAAATGGAAAGAAGGATTCGCTTATGTTATTATGCCCCTCATCTGGCCCCATGCAGAGTTCATCATAGCATATAATAACTATAAGACAAAATTTTTAACTAAATCCTGATTCCATAGCTGCACGTTGATACTAAGGTACAGGAATATGGTGGGTCAGGTATTATCGGTACGTATTGTAGTCATGCAGGGCAGCGTCTTTCAATTTTTCCCTGGTATCCGGCATGGCAGATATGGCTCTTTTCCAGTCAGGGAGCAGTAGTCCCGTGGGGTTATCTATGTATTCTTTCCCTGAAATAAGCACAATCCTGGAAAATTCCTCTACCATGCATTCTTCTGCATGCCTGCTGTAATTCAAACCGTTACACAGGGCATCGGCATGATACTGCCGTATGCGGTCCTGAGCGGTACGTTTGAACAGCACAATGGAGCTTTGCAGGAATGCTTCGTTAATATCTATCCCATCAACCTCCACAAGGTTGCGGAATATGGTCTTGGTGATATCCTTTATCATCTTCAGGATACCTTCATCAGAATCGGTCCCAATCGCGCGGTGTTTGTGTTCGTAGAATTCCAGGTCAACCTGGGATATCCGCTTAAGCGCAGCACCCTTGTAAACTTCGGCAAGCAGTCCTACCTCAAGCCCCCAATCACCAGGAATACGTATATTCATGGCAAGGTCCGAAGTCATACCGAACTCTCCTGATAGTGGATATTTAAACGCGCACATATACTTTAAAAAATTCGAACTATATTTCGTTTTTTCCAGTAATGCATTGAGCAAGGGACTGAGCAAAAGCCTGTAGACCCGGCCGTACATTATCAGTTTTTCCATGTCAATTCTTGCGTAGTAGCCTTTATTGAAAAAGAAACTGAGCTCTGGTTCTACAATAGGATAGAACAATTTTGCAGGAAGTAATTTTGAATATGATACGATGTCAGCATCATGCATGGCTATGGCATAACTATCAAGGCTTGCCACTCCCAATGCTATCCAGGTGTCTTTGCCTTTCCCGGCAAACGTGGTGATGTCAAGCCCCTTCTCTTTCAGTTCATCGATAATATGCATTACCGTGGGGCCATTACACCACACAATTGTATGAGGTATCATTAACCTGGAAAAGAATTCCTTGACTTCAACATATTTATGTTCATCATCTGCTGCAAGAGCAATGATAACCCTGTTCAGATAGGTCGATTCATTAATGCGGTCAATAATCGTATTCAGACTGATTCCCTGTATCTCGTCATAGAACATCGGTATCAATAACGTCATAGGACGCTCATCTTTCAATTCCTCGAGTGATGCTATGATAGTCTGTTCGTCTATCCTGAAATCATGGATAGTTGTTATCCATTCCTGCCTAAAATCCATCTGCCCACACCCCTTTCTATTCAAAGAACCGTATTTGGACCTATATACCTGTTTTTTTCCGATATAATTTCAACATATTTTTCACGGTATCCTCTTTTAGCATGCCCAGCTGGGACACGGTCTCAAAAAACCGTGCCGGAACTGAAATGTTATCCATATCAAACCCTTCACGTTCCTTGAATGCATATTTTGCAAGGAATATTTCCTTACCTATTGCCTCAAGGTCGTCCCGGGTCTTTTTAATACCTACACATTCAAGAGCATCAATCATGTTCTGCTCGCCATACACACCCCTGGCAAACAGGCAGCATACCAGGCTATTGTTTATCATGCGCCAGTAGTCTTCATAGATGAGTTTATCCACCATTTGCTCCTCATTCAATTGTTGGCTGGAAGCTTTCTGGTCTATGCTGTATCCACCATTGTCCAGGTGGGAATGCCGCACGCCCACTATCTGACCCACTATTGAAGCGGGCCCTGTATGGTACCCTGCAATTTCAAGACGCCCCAGGTTCAGGGCAAATTCTTTGCCGCCGTATTCTGCTGCTGCTACTGCAGTACCTTTGGCCAGTGCCTTGTAGAATTTATTTGGCATATCGACAATACGATCGATGATCTTCAGGTAATTGTCAGTATCACCCCAGCGCAGTGATATGCCCAGAGTGTCTGGTGGGGTGATCAGATCGCGTTCATACATTTCTGTTGCCCATGCCAGCACACCTCCGGTGCTCATTATATCAAGACCATACTGCTCGCACCTGTCAATAAGGCGCAGCACATCCTCACCCATGGTGATGCCGAGGTTCGTACCCAGGGAATAGATGAGTTCATAGTCATAACTGATGTGGGATACCTCAAATTCATGCCCCTTCTGGAATGGTGTCTTGAGCATAGCAATGTGAATGCACCCGATAGGACAGTTACTGCATGCGATCTTGCGTAATAACAGGTTATCTGCAAAGTATTCTCCTGAAATACTCTCGGCATTTTCGAAGTGTGACTGCTTGAGATTCTTGGTGGGCAGACCCTTCAACTGGTTCAGAACATTGATATTGGCAGCCGTTCCAAGGTCATGGTACTTGTCCATGACTTCGGTATCCACCACTTCTTCATAGAGCTTGCTATACATCTTCTTATAGGCGGACATGTCAGGCAATTCTACCTCTTCGGTCCCTGATATAACGATGGCTTTGAGGTTCTTGCTGCCGAATACCGCGCCCAGGCCCAGCCTTCCGAAATGGCGGTATGTATCGACATTCACGTTCGCATACCTGACCTGGTTAACCCCGGCCTTTCCTATACGCATAATACTGCGCCTTCCCTTTCCCGGTTCTACTTCGCGCAGTATCTTCCCTGTGACCTCCACGGATGACAGGTTCCAGATACTTGTTGCATCCTTGAGCTTGACCTCATCATCGTGTATCGATAAGTAAGTCGGTTTTGCGGCGCGTCCTTTAATGACTATGCTGTCATATCCGGCAAACCGCATTGCCATTGCCAGTCGCCCGCCTGCGTGGGATTCGCCCAGTTCCCCGGTCATAGGGGACTTGAACATGGACACAACCTTGGAAACGCAGGGGAAGATGGTTGTCAGGGGCCCGATGCTGAATATGATGGGATTTCCGGGTGAGAGTGCATCAATGCCGGGAGGACATTCTTCCAATAGCAATTGAGTAGCAACTCCCGTGCCGCCCAGGTATTTATCGAACAGGTCGTGCCGGTCCCGGGTATGGTGCTCACCGGTCTCAAGGTCGATATAGAGCACATTGGACCACATATCACAGCACCTCGGTCTTTCTTATCTCAAGTACATCATGACTGCAAAACCTGGCACATACGCCACAATGGATACAGATCACCGGCATATCCGCCCTGTCAAAGTGAATTGCCCGGGGGAGGCAGGCATCAGCGCATACCCCACACGAGTCGCACAGGTTCTTGTTCAGCACCACACCGCCGCCGTTGCGGGGTGCCAGGGCCCCGGTCGGGCATGCCCTGGCACATGGCGGGTCTATGCATGAACGACAGACGATTATTCCGATGCCGCTCTCAATACCGCCAGATGTCCGGATATCAATGGCACTGTCTATTAATGAAACTGAATCTGCATTGGCGCGACTGCAGGCAAGCATACAACTGTAACAGCCAATGCACCTGTTCGGGTTCGCCACTTTAATCTTGGCTGGCATTACTCCTCCTCCCTTAACATTTAATTTAGCATAAGGTACACTTATGCTTTTCATTCTAAATTATTTCATTATTTCAGATATCCGGTTTATTCTGGCTTTGACTGCAAAGACTTCATAAAAGAGATGTTCTAAGTTTGAAGCTCATTGATTATCGAATGTATCAACTGCTCCCCATCATCTGATTTAAATAATGGGAGTTCCCAATCCTCTACTATCTTTGTCCTGCTGACCATTGGATTTTCTCCGGTAAGAGGATTATGTCCCTGTTTTTCAAACGTTTGTTTGTAAATCATGACGCCTCGGCGCTGCCATGCCGGTGTTTCTGCAAGGTTTATACCATGTTCCCAGGCAAGTTGGTGTAATGTGTCTGATTTCATACCTTTCAGCTTTACTGCAGCTTCTTTAGCATTCATTCCATCCTCAAGCAACAGATAATAGGCATACGAACTTACCAGGTTGCGCCAGCACTCATTTTGTCGCCAGTTGAGGTATTCAGTAATCTCATTTCTGTCTATGATAGATACTCTTGAATCAAAGGACAGGGGGTAGGCACTTTTCAGGTGTATGGTAAGTGCCGAAGCAATGAAACTGGGAATGACAGAATCAATTTTCTCAAGCCTGCCGTTAAAAGGTAACTCCCGGGTAAATACCAGGTTTATCTCATCCGAGAACAGATATGCAAACGTGGGATTAATACCGCTTTCGCTAAAAAAATCATGGGTGGAACGAACCATACTCTCGGTAAAACGAATATCATACGGTTTCTTGAACTCAAGTTTACGGAGGGTTTTGGAAAAACCCCTGCCGTCAACTCTTAATACGGCAGTGCTGACAACCTTTAACTGTGAAAATAATTCCTTATTCTTCATCCTGTGGTTGTGAATTTTTAATCCGATTCTTTTTCAGGCTCAGCTGCCTCTTTCTTGAAACGGTGAGCCATCTGTTTAATAATGATAATATCACCTGATGCAATTACCCAGCGGTAAGGAAGAATTACACCTTTATGTGCAATATCGAACAATTCAGGGTTGATCTTCCCGACAGCCAATCCTGATATTTTGGATTCATTTGGGTCAAGTACTAGATCGTTGACCTTTCCCACATAGACTCCTTTATCAGTATAAACATTTAATCCAAACAAGGTTGATACTTCAGCACGCATGTTATTCCCTCTATTGCTACTCATTTAACCTTACTGGTTATATAGTTTATTAATAGTGCTTGATGCGTGTACTTCTATGCGAGCGTTAACCCGGGTGTAGCGTTTATTTTCCTATTCATGAAAGTATATGTAGTATCCCGTAATATCACCAGTGTTCTTATCATCAATTACCTAATATATACGGTGAATGAATGAATTCGGAAAATAATCAATATAAAATCAATTATTCGTTCAACATTTGTCAGTCAGACAGGGAACATTCCCCTATCTCTGATAACCCGGTAGACAACATCATCATAGTGGGTACAGCCCACGTTTCGAATAAAAGTGTTACCGAGGTTGACGAAACTATTGAGCGTGAACAGCCTGATATTGTCGCAGTAGAACTATGTCCTGCACGGTACAAGGCACTGACCGAGCAGGTAGAGGAAAAAAAGATATCTCCAAAGGATATTCTCGGTGGTAGCCAGCCTTACTATTTCCTGATACACTGGTTGTTGGCCTATGTGCAAAAGAAGATAGGCGATGATATGGGAGTTGACCCGGGGGCTGAGATGATCCATGCAATTAAAAAAGCTGAATCCACAGGTGCCCGTATCGTGCTTCTGGACCGTGACATCCAGATAACATTGCAGCGATTCTGGATGAGCATGGGTCTTTGGGAAAAGCTCAAAATGACTGGAGCCATACTGATGGCGGCTGTGGGGCTAAAAGGTGAAGAAGTGGATATTGATTCTGTTACTGAACAGGATGTTGTCACCCAGCTGATCAATGAACTTCGTAAATTTGCACCTTCTGCAGCAAGGGTGTTCATAGATGAACGTGATGCTTATATGACCACAAACCTGCTGAAGGCTGCAAAGACAGGAAGGGTTGTGGCAGTAGTAGGTGCCGGGCACAGGCAGGGTATCAATAATTACCTGCAGCATCCTGAGAGTCTTCCCCCCATGGAACAACTGGTCAGTGTACCTAAAAAGAGGTTCAGCCTCATGAAGATAGTTGGATTTAGTTTTGTGGTAATTGCGATTGCCACGTTCTTACTGGTCATTTTGGGGATTATGCAGGGTGCCATTTCACCTTATATGTTATTTATTGTCATGGGTTACTGGATCGTAATAAACGGTGTACTGAGTGCTACCGGTGCTGCCCTGGCCGGGGGGCATCCAAAGTCCATATTGACAGCATTTTCAGTGGCCTGGCTTACTTCCCTGAATCCTTTGATGGCAGCAGGTTGGTTTGCAGGACTTATGGAAGCAAAACAACGTCCTCCATCCCCACATGATTTTAAGAGATTACTTGATGTTGAGACTATTGGAGAAATGATGGGGATTCCGCTGTTTCGGGTGCTGCTGGTGGCAGCTCTTGCCAACCTGGGAAGCGTACTGGGTACATTCATAGGAATATATGTGGTGCTGCGTGTGGCAAATATCAATCCGACTGTTGTCCTGAATGATGTATTTAGCAGTATTTTTTGAACTGGGAACAACTCTCCTTAAGGAAAATAACACCATTTCCGGCTGTCTCCATCAGGATTCTTTTTCAGGGTCATTTTGGACGTTTCTCCAGAACTGGTCATGATTTTGGTTTTTTTCAAGACTTGCTTCCGATGGCATTTCTGGATTTATTTTATTAGAGTATGGATATCTCTTTGTTATATGCCGTGAATGCTCAGGATCCGGTATTTGCTCTTCATCTGAAAGGATAATAGCAAATGTTTGTTTTGAGGTCCGTCCGGGTATTGGTGCAGGTACTTTAATTGGCACTATTTTTTTGTCGGGTTCCTTATGCCAAAAACTATCGGGAACATGAGAGTGTCTTTCTTTGGGTCGAGTGACAAATAAAGGTTTTTCTTTTAAATTAAAATAAAATTGTGTCAAGACAATTGGCAATTTCTTTGCTGTCCTGGATAATTCACCCATCATTGCAGGTAGTTTATTTACTTTATTTTTATTTGCCATGGTATGTGATATCCCGATATAGATTGAGATTATTACGAAAAACGTTAACAAAATTTTGCCTGGTGGTAGTTTTTCTTTCAGAAAACCTGTCCACATGATTGGTGCAATTGTCGTATTATTCTTTTCAGTTGGTTGCACTGTTGTGTTATGGGTGGGAAGAACAGTTTGTATTATCGATGAATTGGATGCGAGCATTGAAGGGGATGATACATTGCTTCCCGAGATTGCCAGTGGCCCAATATTTATTCTTACTGGAAGACTGGCCTGGTAATAATACGTGGTTGAATCTTCACCGATCTTCTTTGTATACATCTTTTCCCAGTCTGTTCTTGAGTCATCATAACTATAAAGGTAAATGGTATTTAACGTAATACCATTCTCTTTTACCCATGATTTATCAATAATAAATGAGATTGTTGGATTATTTACATTGTTTTCAGATATCAGGCCAAAGCTGCCGATCCAAACATTCAGGTTACTGAAAATTACTCCGGGAGCGTCTTTATCGACCAGTGATGAGGTGTGGTTGAGAATCTCTACTTTTACTGCTTCTTTTCCAAAACTGACGAGACCTGTAAAGTTGATATATTTCACATAATTACATTCCAGTTCAAAATTAAAGCTGACCTCCTGGTCTTTACCGATAAATCTGCGGTCGGTTTCTGTGCAGATTATGTTCTTGAAGGTTTCACCTGACGTGCCGGTGCTGCCACCACTACCAACACCAGTGCTTTTAGTGGTTGTAACTTCATTTACAGTGACGGTCAATGTATCATTGTCAGAATTTCCAGCAAAATCACTAACCGTAAGGGTAACCGTATATGTACCAGGATTGGAGTAGGTGTGGGTTGTAGTAACTCCATTGGCGTCAACAGTTATATCGTTACTGGCATCGAAATCCCAGGAATAACTGACAATACCAACATCATCAGATGAACCGGAACCATCGAAATGAACGACTGTATCTTCATTAACGGTCTGGTCAGGACCAGCAACAGCGGTGGGAGAGGTAGTATCAAGGAAAGGAGCGGTTGTTGCTGTATGATTCGTCCATGTATGATTGATATTACTATTGTTATCCTGAGTTTTGGTAGAGATGGTATATTTAGAATTAGGGATTAGACCTGTGGCATTAAAGAATTGAATCCCTTTTGAAATATTTTTGATGAATGTGTTGTTTATCCAGATGCTTACGTTTGCGAAGTCAGCATCGGATGGGTCGATCCATGTCCAGTTGATATATGTAGCTGAATAACTAATATTGTTAAGATCAGTTATGTTTGAAGGGGGGGTAGTCACATTAGCACTAACAACTCCAACTGTTACAAATAAAAGCAATATCCCAACAACTGATAAATATAATCCCCGCAATTTTCATCACCAAAATATTAAGTACAATATTCTATTTAGCTAAATTTTATTTGTATCCGATATCCTTTTTCTCACTCGAAAGTATCGAATAATATAGGATTGCCTACAGTTGTGTACCTTCTGACTATTCCCTCAAATGTATAGTAAATTTCCAACCCCCTGATTGGATGAATCTATATTAACTACTATACGAAATCAAAATTAATATGTCTTTCGGATGGTTCCTGCTTTTTATTGTTGAAAAAAGTGACAGAATTGTTATATCAAAACATTTTATCAGGTTCCTACAATTGCGATAGGTACGGAGAGAGAAGGCATACTCGCCTCAAAGAATAAATACATGGCTTCCTGGCCAATCCCCTTTATAGTAACAATATCCCATTTACCATTGACGAACAGTTCGAGTTGCACATTACGAATCTTGTTTTGAGTTATCCATTTCCGGTCTATTTTGAACCTGATAACCGCTTTATCTACAGCTTCATCATGTATATTAAGTCCAATATTATCGAACTCATATACAAGCCCTTCCGTAATAGGACCAGCTTTTACAGAATGTTCTTTCAATAGTTCTATAGTGATCTTCACGTCTTTTTTTGAAATTTTTGACCTGAAATCGATGACGTTTATACTGTGTTTTGAATCAAATGCCTTGATTACCCTTTTCCCTTCCTTGACAAGTATCGGCACAGATTCATAGAACATTATATTAGATTCCGGCTCTTTATCTGGAACTGGTTTTTTTATAAAATCTTCCAGCAATACAGGTTTTTCAGGTATGGCCTGTTTTTCTTTTAGAACCGGTGCTGAAGCAGATACTGTTGAAAGTACGGGCTCTGGTTTGACTTCATGTTTCTCACCAGCTTTTAATTCACTGATAATATCGTCAAAAGAAAGATGTTTCTCAGCTTCACGACGGGTAGGTTCCATAACAGGTGCATGCCGCGTTTCATATTTTTTAACCACTGGCTCTGGTTTTTGATTTAATCCTGATATTGTCGCTGGTTTTTTGATTTGTCTTTCCCTGATAACAGCCCCCTTGAGCTCTAAACCATCAGGGATACCAGATGGTCTTTCTGTACGTGGAATACCAGTTTCGGTTTTATCATTTACTTTTAAGGATAAATCGGGTAAAACAGGTAACTCGGGTGATTCCTGTGTAACTGCTCTGACCAGTGATATTACACTTTCAACCACAGAATATCTTTCATCACCGAATCGTCTGCGGCCCAGACTAATACCTGCATCTATTATCAAAAGTGAGAGGGCAAATATCAGGATAATGATGAACAGACCCCCATCCTGATGAGTTTCAAGCCATCCAAGACCAATTTTTGTAACATCGAGGATATAAAGGAGAATTCTTAAAAAAATATAACCAATGCACAATGTGCCTATGAGATGAACGGTATTCATGAACAAAGGATTGTCCAGTATCTCATCCACTTTAACATTGGTCCGGGTCATCTAATCCCGCCTCCGGCCAGTGACAGATAATACAACCAGTACAAATAAGGCTATCAATACCTGGAACCCGGGTACCTCTTCCTTCCACAATCCTGTCCATGTGATTGGTGTCATACCCG
>JAHYIS010000005.1 GCA_019429385.1 ANME-2 cluster archaeon
CTATATCCTTCCATGCATGGTATTTCGTACATGATGTATGTACCAATACTACTTCATCCGGGGATATTATTTCCATTTTTGTAGGAGAGATGATGCTGTTGACCTGTCCCCTGAGAGACATCCCATAGTATTTCCCAAAATCTTTGAAGGAATTGATCGTAATACCTGAATCTTTCAAAGTCAGGGCATCAAGTCGTCCTTTTTGTTCCATGGCACGTTCAATTGCCTTCAAACCATCTGTACCATATACCTTATAGATTTCATTGATTATTGTCCCGAACATGGCAGCATTATCGTGTCCCATGAAATGAATGAATTCCTGGCAGTTTCCCTCCGTATTTTGGGTACGCATCTATGATTCCTCAAGCATTACAGCAATATATTCAATATATCAATGAATTATTTAAATTATATATATTAGTCTGGTATAAATGAGATATGCGGATAAACATAATTATTTATCGTTCTATATATGTCGGTTAATAGTGTAAACTGTATTAAATTGTGTGAGGCGTTCTAAAAATTGACCCACAGTTATATATATGTGCCACGATAAAAACATTATTAATTAATTGTTGACCCCGGGATCGAAGTACTGTCAACGAATTATTGAAAAATGGGTGGCTGTATGAAAAAAACGCCGAAAAACGGAGTTATTTCTTTACGAAAAAGCATAGGAAAAATACTTTTATTAGTAGTAATTATATCTCTCTTTTCTTCTATGACTCCCAGCCTGGCTGAAGGTCTGGAAAAACAAACAACCGATTATTCTCTAAAAGGGCTCCATCTTTACAGTTATGACCTGATATATACATTATTTAATCCTTTGATGGGTACGGCTGGAGAACTGGTCAATATTGCAAATGATTCAACTCCTGCCCCGTCCAATAGTTTCTCTAATAATAGTACACCAAAAAATACGCCTAATACCACTAATCAAGCAGACCTTATCCAGAACTCTACAAATCAATACTACGATAATAAAGACCAGATAAATACCACAAATAGTACTGATAATCCCAACAATCCCCGAATCAAAATCACAGATATTTCCACACCCAAACCAGCACCTATTCAAACTGGAACCAGTACAGTTAATGAGCAAAAAGTCACATTTTTGAAAAAAAACTATGTGACAGGCAATATCAAAGACCATCAAAACGAGTCAGTATCTGCAGATATTCAGGTGATCAGACCCGATGGTCAGGTCAAAATGGAACTTTTAAACAGACCGAATTTCAACGTTGACCTGGAAAACGGCGATACTCTGGTATTTAATGCCAGTAGTAAAGATGTATCTGCACGGTTTACCATAAAAGGCAATTCAACTGATTCAATCATAACCCTCGACAATTTCGGTAAAATCAAACCCCGGACAACCAGGACTCCTGGGTTCGTTCCTATGAAATTCGTTGAGGTTCATGCGGATAATACAGACTATGGAACAGTTACTATAACTATTTCGTACGAAGATGAAGACCTTACCGGATTTGATGAGAACCAGCTGAACATCTATCATTATACGAACGGAGACTGGAGACCTACCGCATCCACAATAGATAAAACAGCAAAAACAATTACAGCCACCGTGAACGGTTTATCATATTTCGCAATTGGCCAGGGCAGCGGGCTGAACATAGTTGCCAGAAGTGATGCCTTAGTAAATCCTGATGATACCATCACTGTGACAGGTGGCGTATATTATGATAACCTGACCATTGTCCCTGCTGCAGATATTACTATTACTATCAAGACCACTGGTATTAATACAGATACGACCACTGATGTATTTGGTAATTTTAAAACCACTCTTCCATCACCTGCATCAATTGGTACTTATGACGTCCAGATTAATGCCACTTTGGGTGCCATGGAAGCAAATAGTACCAAAAATCTTCAGGTAACCTCCTCACCCCTGTTCAGGCTGACAGGAACCATCCAGGTCGAAAACGAGGATGTGGCTGCTTCTTATGCGAACGTGACCATTACCAGCACACTTCCCGCGGGTTCAGTATCCGATAGTTCCCGGTTGACCCTCTCTGGCAAGACATCTATCACAGGTACCAGGATCTATAACCTTTTCACAGATACCAAAGTTGATAATGGTGTCAATGCCACCGGTTCATTCAGGTTCTTTGTGGATTCTCTCGCCTCAGGCGAGGTCACTAAGAACTGGGCCACTATATACCTGTATGGAGTCTCTTATTCGGGTTCAGGTGTTGCTGAAGAAAGTTACGATACGTATCTGGATAGTATGTACAAGGATTCTTCTTCCTATATCAAACCCTGGGACCAGTCGACATGGTACTGGAACAATTCCCTGGTTGTGGGAGATATTCTGTATAACACAACACAAACTGTTGATGTGGTTACCCCGAACCCTTCTACTCAGGTCAGGTTCAACCTGACCGGTGATATGAACATCAATTTCAGTAGTTCAGGCCTGAACAATCCTTCAAATTCCAAATTATTTGTAGATAACGTGCTGCTTCTCTCTTCAACTGGTGATCTGGGTACTGAAAATGTGAACATTACTGGTTTCCTGGATGATACCAACGAGCTTGTTATTACTTCAGACGTCAAAGGTGGGGTCGATTATTCATTGACCACGCAGTTCCATACATACATGAACGCTTCTGTGGTCGATGATGGAATTAACTATTCAGTCACCCTCTCAACTACCAACTACGGAACAGAGGACTGGTCATCCCCTGCAATGACCTGTAATGTCCCGGAGGGTGCAATTGATTTTACTATCATTGATGAAGATAATAATAACCTCAATGTCACATCATCCTGCACGCTTCCGTCAGACGGCGGGAATGTAGTTATTCCCAACTCAGTGATAGGCAAGATAAAAAGCGGCATTACCAGGACATTCACGCTTTCATACAGCCTGAAGCAACTGGATATAACAGCTCATCCGTTTGCTGACACTTACATGCCGGGGCAGACTGTTGATATTTATACGGATGTGATGTACAGCGGGTCTGTTGTCAATGATGCAACGGTCACAATAACGATAAAAGACCCCCTGGATGTAACACTATTCAACGGTACTGCAACATGGAACGGTAACAATTATTCCATCACGAAAACCACCAACGATACCTGGCCAATAGGTATCTATCATGTGAATGTCAGTGCTTTTGGGACCGTTGACGGTGTACTCCGTACCGGCCTGAATAGTACCAGTTTTGTCGAAAAACGCCTTATATTGTATGTGCAGGCTAATGGTCCCTATCCGCCCCAGCGAAACATCACCATAACCGGCAGGGCATATTACAGCGATGATGGCGCTGAAGAGGGTAAGACTGTCAACATCTCAGTGAGTGGGCTCAACACTACGGCCACTACAAATGCTACAGGACATTTCCAGGCCGTGATTCCCGGAATGGATGCAGGCACTTACCAGGTAACAGCCAATATCACCAACGGATATGGCCTTACCGATTCAGATACTGATACCTTGCTGGTCCTTTCAACCCCATTCTTTATCCTTATCGATACTGACCTCAGCGAAACATCGGGGCAGTCATTACTGGACCCGAACCATAATTTCATAGTAGAGGTCCCATCCAGCATGGATGTGCTCAGTTCGACTGTCACGCTTACCGGTATAACCGAAAAGACGGACGAATTTTACCTCTCGCCTGCTCCCATCTCTATGTATGCTATCGGGACTGTCCAGTTCAATTTTGTGAACGGGACCTTCATGGTGACCATACCCCCGTACAAAAGTGTTACTGTCAATGATGTTAATATGACCATCACTGCCTACCCGCTGGATACCGGTGTCCAGGAATCTGTGTTCAATAATTCAATTGACGGTATTGATGTCGGTGAATCACATTATATGGTCCCTGATACACCATCAACACACAGCTGGTCAGAAGATATCACTGCAAGAGTTTCACCCGGTATTGCTCATGAAATAAAGATAACGAAACTGGATACCTATACAAAAAATTACGAGTTCATGGCGATGGTGCATGTGAACAGGACCGGGTACCTGGACACGCCGTTAAATCCCCGTGCATACATTAGTGGTAATATCATCTACGCCGAACCAGGGGATATGGGGACTTCCTCACATACGACCGATATTACTAAATTCATAGAAGCTGGAAGCAATTCGGTCCTCTTTATCAATGACCATAATTCACTTGTAAACTATGTGATCCAGACCAGGGTCAGGGATTGGAACTACACACAGGAGACAGTTATTGAAGTTCCCGGCAAATTCGAGATTGAAAACGTATTGTCTGCAACAGCTACTGACCAGAACCTGATGAACCCTGAGATCAGGCATCCTCTGAAGAAATATGCATCTAACCTGACAGTGTTTGATATCGACAATAATTTGGATATTACTTCTAATTGCACAGTTGCCAATGATGAATTATTCATACCGACCGAATGTATCGGGCCTATCAATGTGGACGAAACCAGGTTGTTCAATGTATCGTATGATGCCCCAAAACCCGATATTTCACCATCGGTAAACAAGACAGAATATAATCGCGATGATATTGTGCTCATTTCAGCCAGTATCAATTTTGAAGGGGCACCTGTTCCCGATGCCAATGTATCTGCAGTACTATCTAACAGTACACATCCCGAAATCGGGGAGGTTACTCTTACCCATACAGGCAGCGGCGTTTATACTGGTACTTATGTTATCCCCGCAAACACTTCTCTCGGTGCGTACACGGTCTCAGTGGAAGCCTATAGTGAAACGTTAAATCTCGACAATGAAACAGTAGGATATACGGTAAGAATGCTCAATGCCAGCCTCGATGCGGGGGGGCCATATATTGTAGATTCAAATGCCACTGTCTTCGGTTATATCTACAATATGGCTAATGGTAGTCCTATTAACGGTGCGACGGTCAATATTACCATCTCAAACTCTTCAGGTATTATCAACCAGACTAACGTTACTACAATTGCCAGTGGTTATTATTCATACAACCGAGCTGTGGAAATGGCAGGAGATTATAATGTCAGTGTAGCTGCAATAGATCCTAATGGTATCACCGGTACAGCCAGTGACAGTTTTACAGTCAAATTTGATGTTTCAGTCACAACCAATAGAACTTCCTGCAACTCTGGTGACCATATCGAGGTTAACGTTTCAGTCCATGATAGGGGCAGTATTGATGTCAGCACTACCGCAGTAACCGTACTTATTGATATCCCGGGAACCGGGATAGAGACCCTGTCTATCGGCAACGGCAGGCTGGTCTACTCGGCCGGGTATTATTCAGGCACGTTCACCAACACCACCAATCTTGGTCAGTATAACATGACCGTTGCTGCCTCTACAGCTATTGCTTCAGGTAATACTACCGGGAGTGTAAGGGTAAGTTCCCTTTTGGTCACAGAATACCTTGATAGAACCGTATATATTGCAGACGACAATGTAAATGTCCGGGGCAAGGTCTATGACAACGAGGCGGGTGCCAATGCCAGCGGTGCTTCGTATAATATATCTATCTGGAAGGGAGCGCTGTATATCACTTCAAGCACTGGCAGCACTAATAGTACCGGTGGGTATTCAGTTACATTTCCGGGAATTGCAGCAGGTTCGTACATTGCTGATATTGATATAATATACGATACTCTTGAGAGTTCCAACACTACTTCTTTTGACATGAAGTATAATATTACGACCACCATCCCAAAATCACTCTATGGCATTGATGAACAGGTTGATATCAATATCAGTGTATTTGATACCGGGTCTGTTTCAGTCATTGGAGCAGTCCTTACCGCCAATATAACCAATTCAACGGTTGTTGTGGAGAGCCTGGCCGGCTCCAACATCACTGATAATTCCAACGGTTACTACAATACCTCTTTCACACCTGCCTGGTCTGATGATTTCAATATCTCGGTCCATGTTGTGAACGGGTCCGTTGCAGGGGACGCTGCCATTGTACCTTTCCGTGCAACAGGATTCTATGTGGATACCACATCAGATTCCCCACGGTACGAGGTCGGAGATACTGTAACGGTCACAGGTAATCTGTGGGATTCCCAGGATTCGTCCAGGTGGGCTGACGTGACCATTAAGGTTTATGACCCCACTGGCACTGAGATAGAGACTATCACTCTTTCAGACCAGTACGGTAACTATACCTACAATTTCTCTTTAAATTCCACTGCTTATGCAGGCACCTACTCTGTGCAGGTGAATGCCAGCGAGACCGAATCCGGCGGATCACTTACAGCCGTCAACAGTTCGGCTTTCGATGTGGAATATATTACGACCGTTTCCACAAATCACAGTCAATACAATACTGATGATGGTGTGGATGTCACCGTGAATGTCAGGAACAGCACGACCCAGGTGGAGGGGGCTTCAGTTAACATCAATGTCACCTATATGGGTCCATCTGACTGGTGGGATTTTAGCTGGGAATACAGGGTTAAAATAACAGCAAACAATACCATCGCGGGCACCAAGAATGATTCCTACGTGGTTGTTAAGGGGTCTGAACTGGCCTCCGTTGGTGTCTCACTCACCAACCTGCCCGTAAACTCGATCAGGATCATCAACCCTTCTATGACAGAAATTGTCAGGTTTGTCGATGACCGGAACTCTGACGGATACCTGGACCCAACCGATGGAATTGTATTCCTGGTCGATCTATCTGCCGGTGAGGAGAAGGATTACTGGCTGTATTATGATTACGATATCACCACTGATCCCGGGTACACGCTCCCTGCAAAGCTCAAGCTATACTTTGCAGAGGAGTTTATTATCACAAGTGATGATTATGCCCGTGTTTATTACAAACACAGCAACAGGGACGGTACCTTTGGCGGCTATGTCCAGAAAGATGATAATGTCAATAACGACAGGGGAGTTGCTATTGCAGATTTTGATAATGACGGGAACTATGATATTGTCGTTGGCGACAGTAACGGCAACCTGTTCCTGCATACATGGACAGATGTGGGTACATTTAGCAAATCAGGTATTTCCCCGGCATTTACTTCCAGTTCATATACTATGGATATGACCGCTGCCGATTTTAATGAGGATGGTAACATGGACTTCATCGTCGGCGGTAACAACAGGAACCTGTACCTGTATACAGGCGACGGTATGGGGAGTTTCACCCAAACCATTATTACCACCACTGCCCCCGGAAATGCGGGAAGGGGTAAGGATGCGGGTGATATAAATGAAGACGGGCACATGGATTTCATCTATGTAGATAATCCAAACGGTATTGTGTACGGGTATTATGGAACTGGTACCGGTTCATTTGCCGCACCATTGGAACTCTTCAACTCCCCTGGTACTGACCCCTATGGTCTTGCACTTGGTGATTTTGATAATAACGGTCACCTGGATATCATTGTTAACACCGGTGCAGGTGGCGAATATTATGTATATAGCGGGGACGGTGCAGGTAATTTTATATCCGAAGGTCAGAAGTTCGATACCAATCGCCACGGTGGTATCGATGCGTTTGATTTCAATCACGACGGTAACCTTGACGTGGTATATACCACCTACGACACAGAATATACCTATTATGGTGCAGGCAATGGTAATTTCGGGTTCGGTTCAACCAGTCTTGGCTATACGGGTTACAATATGATGGGTATCAGTGCACCGCCCATGCAGGATATCATATCATCTTCAGTAGATATGAAACAGAACCTCAGCCGTACACCTGTCTGGAGCGGACCGGCCACTGGTCATGGCGGTGGTAACTATGGTGCCGAAATCAGCCTTTCCAGTGCCGAAACGGGTATTTACCTTGTTGTGGCAAACGTGAACAGTCCCTGGCCCGGCGATTCAACATCGACCTTTACGGTACGGGAATTGAGTATTACTTCCAACCTCTATGGCCCCTACAATTTCAACGGCAGTCATAATGGTCCGGTGGTACCATTAATCATCTCAGGGACTGTGAGTGATTACGAGTTCAATAATACCATCAAGAACGGCCAGGTCGAGATTTCGATATCGTATCCCAACAATTCCCTTGCTACAACCCAGGTAGTGAGCACGGATACATCGGGCCTGTACAATTACGATTTTACATCCAGCTTTAGCAGCACTTCACCTGCCGGTTCATACAATGTGAGCATTCAGGTGAACGATTCCGGTATCACAAATAGTGCGGTAAATAATTTCACGGTCTCTACGGTAGAACAGTCCTGGGCACTCCCTGCACGCGACTTTAGAATGCCGCTTATGCTCAACAATATCGATTCCCCTTTCTCACAGACCTATAGCAGCAAAGGTTTTGTACTTACTCTTCCGGGTGGTGTTTCCCAGTCCTCGGTCATTATGAAAGATATAACCGGTGCAAACGTGGGGTATTCAGTGATATGGGATTATGCCAATACCCTCAATGTCACTCTTGATAACTTCAGTATCGGCATGTTCGAGGGCAGGCTTATCTATGTCTACTTTGACCGGGATAACGGTGCCGCCCCCGATTCGGGCAGTGTCGCACTGGCAAGTGTTCCCCTGGTCACGGGGACCGTGGAAGGATACTGGATAGATATCACAAAAGACAGTGCCCTGTATCCACCCTCGGGTACTGCCAGGCTCACTGCTAACCTGACCCTGACCGATAGTTCTCCGCTCGATGGTGCTTTGATCAATTTTACGATCTATTATCCAAACGGTACTCTTGCCTGCGGACCACAGAACAATGTCACTGACCCTGCCAATATTTCCCAAACAGGTAATTCTGCTGTGTTGAATTATTCAATTCCTGCTTTAAAAGGTCTTTACGGTGTCACAATTAATGCAACATCCCAAAATGGCATTCCCAGGACCCAATCCGGCACATTCAATGTTGGCGGCCTGAGTGTTGAAGTGAATACTGACAGGGATATGTACAACACCAGGGAGAATGTTGAGGTCACGATAAACGTATCAGACATGGGTGTAGCGGTGTCAGGTGCAACGGTGAATATTGGTGTCAATGACGAGAGCGGTCTATTGCCGTATGAGTTCCAGTCCACTCACATTACCAACTCGAGCGGTATTGCCAGATCCGTCTGGTACATCCCCACCGATGCGGTGCTCGGGAATTATTCCATCCATGTGAATGTCAATACTGCCAACGATTCGGGTTACAATGATTTTGAAACCTTCAGGGTGGACCGATACGAACTTGGCCTGACGTCCAGCAATAATGCAGTTGGTTTGGGCGGCCCTGTTGTTATTCGCGGTACCACAATCCATAACGGCAGCAGTGTAGATTCCTATGCCAATATCTCGGTCATGTACCAGTCCGGCTTCATTGACGATGTGATGCCGCTGGGTGCTACATCAGGTATCAGTACCTGGAACTGGGACTACTCCATGAAGCACAGCGGTGTGAGGTCACATTACCAGGAAGCTTCCGATTCCGGTACAGCAGGACAGCAGCACTACTTCTTCGATGCCTACAGCGGCTACCCCGTGGGTACGGGCGAGACCATCTCGGCCTGGGTGTACATAGACCCGTTATCCGAACCCGTTGACGAGATCATGCTGCAGTTCCATTCCACAGACGGCTGGGGACACCGTGCCTACTGGGGTGCCGACCTTATCCAGTGGGGGACGAACGATACCAGTTCACGCCGGCCTAAAGGTGCACTGCCCGCAGCCGGTCAGTGGGCTATGCTCAATGTCACACCTACGGAAATTGGTATTGACGGTATGGTGGTGGACGGCATGGCTTTCACCCTGAACGAAAATTCCACGAACACTGCCAGGGTATGGTTCGATGACGTTCATTTCAGTGGTGAGACCATTCATAGTTATCTTGATGTGGAGAATGTGTCAGCTCCTGGCGGGTCGTATGTACGATACCTTGGAAATGACTATACAGAGACATTTAACGACACCTTTGATACGTTCAATACGACACTCTGGACCAATACCAGTGATTCTTATCACAACAGTTCCCAGGGGTACATGGTGCTGAATGGGACCGGAGTTAACTGGAATGCCACTTTCTACGGCAACGATAGTTATGACCGGTCATCCCATCCGGTAATGAAAGCAGACTTCAAGGTCAATGATCTTAATTCCGATCTCCATGTATCTGCCGAAAACACCGCAGCCGGTTCCCAGTACAGGCGATTCGGAATGCGATTCCAATCAGGTGACATTGTCGGGCAGAGGTACGACCCGGTTGAGGGGTGGGTTACTAAAGTATTGTTCACGCCTGTTGTTGATACCTGGTATACTGCTGAGATACACTTTTATGATACTTATTCATCCCTGTACGTGTATTCAAGGGATGACAGCAGCCGTCCCAGACCTGACCTTCCCGATTACGAGTACAATCTCTCTGACTGGAACCCACGGTTCCATTTCTGGGCTTATAATAACCAGTCCTGTATCGATAATGCAAGGGTCGATGTGCAGAGCACGTATGATACTCTTCCCTGGGTCGGGCAGTATCTTGTTATTTCAAATAGTACCTATCCGGGCCTGGAAAGAACGAATGTGACCGGTGTGCTGGTGGCGGACCTGAACGTAACGATAGATGCCAGCGGTCCGTATATACCTGGCTCAGGTAATGTTTCCATTACCGGTACCGTCTCGGATAATAGTTCAGGTACTGCAAGGTCCTCTGATGTGTGGATATATGTAACCTATCCTGATGGTAATACAACGATGTATAATACTACTTCAGACGCTGCAGGGAATTATAGTAACAATTTCAATACACCATCAAATACAGGTTTATATTCGGTCCGTGTTACTGCCCGTGATAGTGTCGATATTGCTGGCAGTACGAGCGGCTCATTTACTGTGGGTCTCTATACTACGCTATCTGCTGCGGGATCATATATCAATCCCGGTGACGTTTCGGAATTGATACTGGAAATCTCAAACGCTTCATTGGGGGGCAGTCCAATAACCGGAGCAGATGTCAATATCAACATTACCCGTCCCAACGCTGGTGTTGATGCTTATGCCACACCGTCTGACATTATAGACCACGGTGATGGGACCTACACCCTTAACTACACGAACACTGGTCTTTACGGCACCTATAGTATCTCGGCAACAGCACTCAGCGGGTCATATTATGGTTTGGCGAATGTGACCTTTACCGTTGACGAACTGTATGTTACTTCACAGGTGGGCGGTCCTTATATTGTAGGTGATACGGTATCTGTTCAGGGTCAGGCAGGGTCGCTTTCAAGGGGTCTGGCATTTGACGGGAATGTTACCATCAACCTTACTTATCCCAATGGTACCGTCATAAGATATTATAATAATAGTACGGTTTCATCAACAACAAGTTTTACCCAATCTGGCACGTATGGCCATTCAGGATTTACCAGTCCGCAGAATGTCAATGATGGCAACTCTGGCACGTATGCATATACGACAACGTGCAGCGATGATTATATCCAGGTTACCTGGACAGAGAACAAGACCGTCAGCAGGGTGAGGGCATATTATTACTGGCAGTATTGGCCTACGAATTATAAGATCCAGGTCCTGGATTCGGATGGTGTTACCTGGATAGACAAAAAGGCAATCTCAAATTTCATGGCCGCCCCGACGACATATCCATACATCGAAGACAGGATACCGACAACAATGACAAAAGGTATCAGGATATACTACCTGACGTCATTTTATAGTTCACCCCGGATTTATATCTATGAAATGTGGGCATACGGTCCAGATGAATATTCTGTAGATGAGATTCCATTACCGGTTTCAGGTAACTATACAATAAACGTCACAGCCCGGGATCCTTTTGGGGTGACTGGGGTGGCCCCCTCCCTGAATGTTCCGGTCCGGTTCCTTGTCTCCACTTCCTTTGATAAGGTAAGTTATGACCCCGGCAATACTGTTACGGCTGTTATCCGTGCCTTCAATGGAACGGGGTATGAATCAGGGGCTACGGTCTCTTCCCTGCTGGATTATGCACGCAACGGCTCCACCATTGATACTAATGTTACTACCACCAACTCTACCGGTATAGCCAGTGTTACCTATACCCTTCCCGAAGGATTCACTTCTTATTATGTCAATTCATCATTGAGCAAGGACGGTACCGTGGGGTATGGCTCGAATGCCACATCCACTGCCCATCTTCGTATGTGGGTAGACCCGGCAGAAGCACTGGTTGGACATTCCTCATGGCCGACAGGAGTTACTCCTGCAGAGTACAGGAACCTCACCATCAATGCTGCATTGTTAACATTGGCCGGACATATCATTGATGACCAGACAATTACTGCCAATGTCTATCGTTATGATGGTGCATTGCTGAGCAGTGTTGCTCTAACGGGAACTGATGGTGCATACTCGGGTGAATATACTATTCCTGACAACGGACCTGAAGGTAGATACTGGATCGAACTACAGGAATATCCAGGAATTAAACACTATTTCAATGTTGTTGAATGGGGCTGTACCAGGTGCCATATTGATACAATCCCCAATCCGACTAGTTATCATAATGGATATTTTTTACATAGGATAGATGATGTTGTGGTAGCTGGAACAGACGGCCATATTTATCCATCCAATTTCAGCAAAGAGTATGTGCATGAATCACATCCCTTAAATGGCGGCAGCAGCCAGTGGGGTACATCATGTACGTATCACGGTCCGACTGCTGACTGGAACTGTGTAAAATGCCATCCTACCGAAGTGTTACCTTCAGAATGTCCCGACTGCCACAACAGTGCGAACAACAAGGGTGCCAGTATCCTTACATCAGAATATGGTGCAGATGTTCATGCCGGTATCAACAGGGATGTGGCACTTGGCAAATCTGCAACTTCAACAGACGGCGGTGACCCTGCTCTGGCAGTTGATGGTAATGAGTTGACTTCGTGGACTCCTGATAATGTTGCAAGCCAGGTCATTGAGGTCGATATGGCTAGTCTTTACCCTGTAGATGCTATCCGTCTCGCTATGGCGAACTATAAAGCTACCTATACCATTGAAGGATGGGATAGTACCCAGTGGATAACACTGGTATCCTCTACCACTTATTCAAACTACGGCAATGATAAGACCTTTACCTTTGCGCAGCAGAATATCAGCAAAGTGAAAGTTACCGCAAGTGCATGGAACAGGGTCCCATCTGGTTCCCTTTGTTATGGTTCAAATGCGGCAACAGTAACCCAGCAACCACTGATCACATCAATTAATGTCTTCATGCCCAATGACCTGCCCATAACAGCAGCCAATCCCACTTCACACGATGCCTGCAAGGTCTGCCATGGCGGCGATATCCCGGCCAATGTCCAGCCCACCATTCCGGAGTGTACCGACTGCCATCCTGAATCCTCGGGGTCAGGTATGCAGGTCATGCCCTCGAACATGAGCAATGTCGACAGGCAGCTTGAGAATTATGAGGATGTATCAGACATCTCAGTGTATTCTGCTCCCGGAGTACTGCCATCCACATCCACGTTCACCGCATCGACCGACCAGACCCATGAAGGCAGCAGGTCAGGAAAACTCTATTATTCCATGGCACCGGGTGTGGGCAGGATAAATGTTGACCGTTCCAACCTTGATTTTACCAATGCCACCAGTATCAGGTTCTGGCTGTATGGCAATCCTGTTGATGATAATACCACCTTCAGGGTAAGCGTACGGAATAACAAGTCAGGGAAATGGCACTATTATCCCGCACAGAACCTGAACTGGTCTGGCTGGAGCCTGGTGGATATACCCATCACTTCCCTGAGCGAACTTGATATTCTCTATATCACCCATGCCGATATGCTCAGGATACAATTCGAAAGTAGAAAAGCGGATACCGGTACCATCTATATCGATGACCTGCATGTGGAGAGCAAAGGTACCCATACCCAGTACCAGGAAATAAAATGCGGAACATGTCATGGTGTATTGCATGATATTCGACCATCTCCTTCGTGCAATGAGTGTCACCAGACCCAGACACATGGCAATACGACCGAAACGGTATCCACGTGTGTGGAATGTCATTCTATGGAGAACGGCAGGTTGGTGGTGCGCAATATCGACCATGGGAACAATACGACGCTTGTTGAGATACCCATGGACGGTGCAAAGATATCGGATTGCAGCGTGTGCCACAGCATGGCCGAACCGCACGATAAGCAGTGGAACTATGTATGTATGGACTGTCACCGTGACAGCGAACACGGTCAGGTAGATGAGACCTATACCGACTATGAAAAAGCATCTACATGCCTGAAATGCCACAATGACCCGCATGACCTCCAGAACGAACTGACAGCGAAGGGAGGATGCAACGCATGTCATACGCACCGTATCCATGGCCAGAACAGTCTCACGTCCACGTATAATGAATCCATCCACCTGGACTGCCTGCGGTGTCATGGCTATCCTGTAAATGATTCTGAGCCTCTTCCCATGGGTCTTGGTCATCCCGGCGAGATACATATCTCCCAGACCTACGGCCTGACTGCTCCTGAATGCATGTTCTGCCATGAGAATGCCACGAACTCGTATGAATTACATACCGGACTACCTGTGGATAGGGAAGATACTACGCTGGTCGAATCTATCCAGAATGAGAGTATCTGTATCACCTGCCATGACCCGGTACCATCCTTTAGCAACACCAGCCTGGAAGCCAGGGATGAGTTGTTGCTTGAACCCCATGCCACCCAGGTGGCAGGTCATGGGAATGTTAGCTGTTTCGTCTGTCACGGGCACAGTCCGGCACAGTTGACCCTGAATTTCGGTACGGATTGTGTGGGCTGCCATATTAATGCCGCAGTGGCTCCGGTCAATTCCACGAACGGCACCGATATCCCGCCGCCACAGGTATTGGGGCACGGGAACACGGAATGTTCACAGTGTCACGGGCATACGAATTCACAGCTTACCTTTGTTGGTTCAACAGCAACGGAATGTATGGAATGCCATGAGAATGCATCGGCTGAAGTTACATTATTAGAATACATGGACCCCGTATCCAATGGTACTGTACCCTTAAACCAGAACGGTAATGTATGGACAGTCACTCCTCCGCAGGTTGTGGGTCATGGCAATGTTACCTGTCTCGAGTGTCATACTCATGCTCCCAGCGATTTCAGCAATGTCGAGGATTTCCTGGGTCCCGATTGCACGATATGCCACATGAATAACAGCAGGAATGTATCATTGATCAATAATACGATACCGAAGAACAGTAATACAGAAGTGATAGATAGCTCAGGTGAATCTCTTATTGTCATATCACCTTTCGTGCTGGGTCATGGTAATGCTTCATGTGCTGAATGTCATGGACATACGAATTCCAATCTCACCTTCCTGGGTAGTACGATCAGCTCCTGTATTGACTGTCATGAAAATGCTTCAAAGCTGACATTGCTTCTGGAAGATACCATGCCTGCATCCCATACTACGACGATCATCAATGGAACATCCAACCCCAAGATAGTCAATCCACCACAGGTGGATGGGCATGGTAATGTGAGTTGCTTTGTATGTCATGACCATGCACCCAGTGATTTTACGAACCAGACCTCCTATGAACTTATCGGCGGTAACTGCAGTTCATGCCACAAGAATGCCAGTACGCTAACTCCATTGATCAACTATACCATCCCCACACACCCCAGGACCAACTGGACCAATGAACCAAACAATACACCGCCACTGGTCACACCTCCACAGGTTGTGGGTCATGGCAGGGATAATGAAGTTGATTGTTTTGTCTGCCACGGTCATACCAATTCCAGGCTCTCATTCCCTGGTACCTGTACTGAATGCCATGAGAACCAGACCATGTATGATGTACTTAATACCACCTACGGGTACGAACCGCCCCAGGTTGCAGGTCATGGTAATGCTTCATGTGACGACTGTCACGGGCATGATACTCCTGACCTCACCTTCAAGGGAACTGCTGATGATGATTGCCTGGACTGCCATATCAACGCCAGTACTGATAGCATCAATAATACCTGGACTTTGATCAACAATACCATACCTCAATCAGGTAACACGGTTGTTGTAAACAATTCAAGCAGTCAATGGGTCGTTAACCCGCCCCAGGTTTTAGGTCACGGTAACACAAGCTGTATCTATTGCCATGGTCATGCTCCGGCAGAATATTACATTGATACTGCCACTATCATTGGTACCGACTGCTATAGCTGTCATATCAACGCATCTGCACAACCCATCCCACTGCGCAATAACACCATACCCAACTCGGACCAGACCAGCTGGACCAATGAACCGAACCAGACCCCTGCCATGGTTATCGCACCCCAGGTACTGGCACACGGTAACGATACGAACCATGATGGTGTGGCTAATTCTTCTGACTGTTACGTGTGCCACGGCCATACCAATTCTGAACTTACCTTCAAAAGCGATTGTTACCTTTGTCACAGTGGAAGACAACACGGGTCGTCAGATAATCCCATGACAGGCCAAAAAGGATTGCAATGCTGGGCCTGTCATACCCATGATAACATGAACAGGACGTATCTGGGTATTAACTCGCCTGATGACTGTAACCTTTGTCATCTTAATGTCACACAGGCAAATGTCATAAACGAAACATATTCCCTCTATCCTCCCCAGATATTTGGCCACCAGGACAGGCATAACAGCTCAGCGTACCTGAACTGCGATTACTGCCATGAGCATATTCCATCTGCTATAAAGAAATTGACTGCCCGTGGCTGGGAGGAATCTGAATGCCGTGACTGTCATATTGAAGGCAATAATAAGACGGTAACCTGGACGCCGCCCACACCCATCAATGAAGTACCTGCCGATTGGGGTCATGCCCAGATGCATTGTAAGGATTGTCACGGTCATACCCCGTCCGGAATGGATTATGTGGGCATTGAACAGTGCGATGATTGTCATGTAACGGTCCATTCTGATATGGACGGTTATGATACCGGGGACAATTCATCATGGGATGATACCTGTTATACCTGCCACATTGAGGTGAATGGTACCAATAAAACTGATTCCACTCGATTCGATCTAGCACATAATGGAGATTCCAACTGTACGGTCTGCCATGTTGAACCGAATGGAACACTTGAACTGATATCAGACTGGAATACCAACTATAAGTGCAAGGTCTGTCATACAGGTTCAAACCCTGATACAAATAATACTCTTATCGAAAACAGTACCTGGTATGCATCACAGATCGCTGTAAATGCCTCAGATACGCATGGAAATTCCACGTATATGGTCCAGTGTACGTCCTGCCATAGTTCACACAGGAGAGCAGATACGTCTAATGACTATAACTGTACAACCCTGTGCCATGCGGCTCAGGCAAATACAACCACCCTTTGCGAATCCACATGCCATTCTGATGGAGTGACAGAAGTTGTGGAAGATTGCGACTATTGCCATAACAATGCCACGCCGCCAGAACCTACGGTACAGATTTCAGATATGCACTCCTCCAGTTTCGAGGCGAACAATACCACCAGCCACCATAACTGCACCTGGTGTCATTACAACCTGAACAACTACACGCCTGCCATAAAATCCGTGAATGGCACTGATATCCCCATCTACCCGAACATCCACAACATCTATGTTCCCACTACCTGCACTGAATGTCATCCGACACCTATTGCCACCCACCCCATCCTGGGAAGTAACTATGATACCATGACCCTGGACAGCTGTCTCGGCTGTCATGGAACATCCCACTCCATTATTCGTGAAGGCGGCGGTCCTGACTGTCTGTCTTCCACCTGCCACGCAAACAACACCAAACCGGTGAATGTCACCGAATTTGAAGCAGGACCCCACAGCACATTGAACAGTGGTGCTGTCAACTCCTCGCCTCTATCCCATGAATCGGAGAAAGCTTGCTGGTTGTGTCACGGCAACGGGAGCGAACCCGGCACACATCTCACCAACATGAGCAAGGTAAAGTCGTGTGACGATGAAACCTATTGCCACGGTAACGCGAGCCTCAGCATCAATGTGATATCACACACTTCTACTGCTGACACCAAATATGTGAGAACCAGTGCCAGTATCACCTGTGTGTTCTGCCATAATCGTACCGGTGTCTCTGTTTACAACCAGGGTGATACCACGCTTGCCCAATCAGCCAACATGTCCAACATGCCTGCCGGTGCAAGAGTGACGGCCCATTATATCAAGAACCTTACCAATACCGCAACAGACGAGCATAATATCATTGATACCGTGGGCTGGGCCGGTGGAAGCCAGGGATGCGTGTACTGTCACCGTACTAATAGCGGTGCAATCTTCAATGCCACCAATATCTCGCAATTGAGCAGCCATGATGCAATGGGTAACAACTGCTATAGCTGTCATATTGTTGGGACGACCACACTGCATGATATCGGTGTTATCAATGCTTCCCAGGGTGGTCCTGACTGTGTGGGTTGCCATGGAAGCGGTGCAGCTCTCGAAGATGTGAATACCACTGTCTTCAATTCCAGTATTCATGCCGGTTTGAACAGCGGTGCAGCCAATGTTACACCGGTGAACGAGCTCAGCAAGGCATGCTGGGCCTGTCACGGCAATGGTTCAGAACCGAGTGGTCATCCAAACCAGACCGTTGGCGGCAGCAACCCAGCCAATGTGACCTATCCACTGAACTGTACAGAGGGTAAATGCCACATTAACGGTACGCAACTGGGTACAACCATTACCGGAACACAGCCTGATATCACTATGGAACATGTTCCACAAATAAACGAATCCACAGATATCAGGACACTTTATGCACCGAATTGTACTGATTGTCATGTTAACAGTTTGAGTTCTTATTCAGAACCGGTATGGGGTCTTGCAAACGAGACCGACCATTCGAATGTCTCGCATTATGGCAGTACTTCCGGCCTGGTCACTCCCACATCTACCTGTGACCTGTGTCATAAAAACAGCACAACCGGATCGCAGTGGGGTAATGCAACCCAGGTCAGGCATCCGGTCAATAAATCAGCTGGCTTTTGTGATAACTGTCACGATAGCGGTAATTCGTTCCATGCTGAGAATCTTTCTAATGCAATTGATATACATACTTTTGGCTTTGATTGGGAGGGTGATGGCATAGACTATGCTGTAAAACAAAGTCAGCAATTCCAGGATAATGAAGGTTGTTATGCCTGCCACGAAGAAGGAATAATGATGTCAGGTGTCACCGATACCAATACAAAGACCTGTGAAGAATGTCATTATAATAATTCGGCTGGTCCGTTCAATACTGCAAATATCAATCTGAGAACCGATGTTAATGATACATTGCCCCGTGTATTCAATCATGTCAATGATTCTGGTGCATTCGTGAAAGTATCGAATATGAGTGAATTCTATAATTCACAGAGTAATATCAGCACTCCATCGACCTGTTATGCTTTCAACAATAATACTGGTGCAGGTACCTGTCATGGTGTAAGTTATGATAACAGTTCGAACGGGTTCTATGCCTTCAGGAGATTATGGGATACGGAGGATAGTACTATGAAGCCATACAGGTGGACCCAGACTCTTGACCATTTACCGAACACTTCTGATTGTCGTATCTGTCACCTTGGTGCCAGTGCTGCAGGTATACTTGTCGAAAGTGCTTTCTGGGGTAACCCGATGAATGTAAGCAGCACCCAACCGGGTGTTTCAACTCACACGCAATGCACGGCTCTGGCCAGTGATTGCTGGGGTTGCCATGTCGTAGGTGGAGGCCAGCCGGTTGATTTCCATGATGCAAATATCACCGCTGGCGGCGGACCTGATTGTATCGGCTGCCATGATGTTGACGGTCCGGTTTCGGCTGATAAGAAACTTAATGTATCGTCTATGAATGTGACTTCAGCCATTCACTATGGATTGAATAATGCAACCCTGAATGGTACCAATTACCTGTGTTATGCATGTCATTTAGACGGCCAGCCTCCTGTTAGCGGTCACCCTATCAATATCAGCCAGACCAAAGAGTGTCCGGATTGTCATACCGGTACTACCATCTACAGTGCTCCGGCTGTGGGGAGGCATATCCCGAATGCATCGGCTCCTCAGCAGCATAGTACATCCAATTTGACAACGAATTACGCAGAATGCTGGGATTGTCATAACAACAGCGTTAACAGTAGTGCAACCTTGTGGCAGAGCAACAGGTCTCTTGTGTCCCATTACGGTACCAATAGCAGCCTGGTCAGGACCAACTCTAATGATTCGATTGATGAGTGCTACAATTGCCACTGGAATACCACATACCAATATAAATATGGAAATGCACCACAAACCCAGATGGCATCCCAGATTCAGTGTTACGAATGCCACAATGGCGATTGGAAGTTCGAGAGAAGATTGCCATTCTTACCAAGGACATGGGTATTCTATGCGACTGAACCAGGAAACCTGCATAATCAAAAGATGGGGACATACTGGGCATGTTCGACATGTCATTAAGGTAATAGGACAGCTCACAACAGATAATGTTGCTTTCCCCTATGGAGGGTCTCTATCAAAGAGGTGGCAAAAATGTCATCCTCTTCCAACTCCTGCCCAATATAACCCAACTTCCTGAGCACCGGAACAAATGCCATAGCAGACTCAATATACTCTCTGGGAAGCGCAGCACAGTACCGTGGAGATATCTTGTAGACCTCCCTGATAAAATCCTCGTCCACCACCTCAACCATTTCAGCAACCAAACGGGCCGCTTTCCCTGGTTCGTTCCGTATCAGGTTTGAAGCATCCTCATGCAGCCTCAGGAAATCCTGCACCAGCCCGGCCCGCCCTTCAAGCAATTCCCGGGATACAATAATGCCATAACTGGGGTTCCATGGCCAGAGCATTGACGGCGGGACTAACACCTTTGCATCACAGGTACGCCCTGCTGCTACCGACAACGGTGGTGTACCGATGGCGGCAACAATATCACCATCTGCAAGTGCATCAGGAATGAAATCAGCCCATGAGTAGTTCTGCACCTCTATTGTACCGGCCAGGTTGTGAACGGCTAACAGGTCCCTTAGTATTACATCATGGATAGAACCGGATGGGGGACAGCCAATGTTCCCTCCCTTAAATTGTCCAAGGACCGCTGCGATATTACCACCCGATTCATCAAGCGTTCTGCTGCCAGGTAGACCTATCATCACGGTACCCTCAACATGACCACCACCCACACATAGTATAGATACACCCCTGTCAATACCTATCATCACCGGGGGCAATCCGATATAACCGATATCGACCTCGCATTTTGACAGGGCATCCACGATAGCAGGACCGCCCCCGAACATCTTCCATTCCACGGCAAGTCCCAGTTCTTTCTCAAGCCATCTGGTTCCCATTAATACGAAAGACGTATGGTAGAAGGTAGAAAGGTGCCCGATACGCACGATCTTATTATTGTCCATACATGACCATCAACTTCAATGGAGTAAATAATACATTAAAGTAATCTCAGAATTACATTTGCAGCCTAATATAGTATAAAACGAACTAAAATGAGAATGCGATAAAACAAAAATCCAGGTTGATATTTAATAGCCATAGACCGAATGCAGGGGATTTGAATCGTTTATTGTCTAATAACTTGCGTATGGTTTCGTAATTGCCAACACTAACCTTTCCCGTTGATAGCCATTTCTGTTCTATTGTACCAGAAATATCCCACCAGATATTAACTTCGCAATTTTACACTCAGTTGTGCAACCCGTTTTCCTAATGCCCTGGCAATGACCATATCATTCTCTGTTGGTGGCTTGTCTGACATGGGACCTGCCACAGTAGAAGGACCATAAGGGCTGCCACCGTCCCTGGTGGTCATCAGTACCTGTTCAGAATAGGGTACTCCCGAGATGAGCATGCCGTGGTGTATCATAGGTATCCACATGGTCAAAATCGTGGTCTCCTGTCCTCCGTGCATGGTAGCGCTTCCCGTAAAACAACCGCCTACCTTGCCGATGAGACCTCCTTCCATCCAGATCCCCGAGGTCTGGTCCCAGAAATCCTTCAACGAAGAGGCCATATTGCCGAACCTGGTGGGAGATCCGAAGATTGCACCATCTGCTTCTTTCAGGTCAGAGGTCTTGACCAGGGGGTAGGTTTTTTCCAGGTGTTCTTTCATTTTGGCCCAGCGTTCATCCCGCTGGATAACCTCCTGTGGGGCAAGTTCCGCGGTCCTTCTCAACTCTGCCCTGCAGCCTTCCACGCTCCTGACGCCCTCTGCAATAGCCTCGGCCATTTGCATGGTGTTTCCGTACCGGGAATAGAATATAATGAATATCTTTATCGTCATACCACCAGCTCCAAGTAATATACTTCAGGGTAGTAGTTATAATTTTCCACAATGTACCGGTAACGAACTGTCAGAAGATATCCTGGAATAGTATAGGTACTGCTGTGCGTATCCGGCATAAGGTCCGAAATACGAACGGGCAAATTCACTAATTGCGTTCTGCGCCCTGTTTTTTGGGCCTGCCAGATACCTGCCATAATGCTCCTGCATCACAGAAAGGATATGGGTATCAGCAGGAAAGGCTTCCAGTTTATCATACGCGAACAGCAGTACACAGTCCGCGATCTTGGGTCCAATCCCCCTTACCTTCATCAACAGCCTTTTTGCTTCATCGTACTCCAGTTCAAAGGGCACTTCCAGGTCAAGCTCACCTCTTTCCACGAGCTTTGCCACCTCAAGGATGTTCCCTGCTCTGAAACCCAGTTTGGTTTGCCTTAACAATTGTTCGGTGGTCTGTGACAGGATTTCGGGATCAGGAAATGAATAATGTCCGCCCAGGTCTTCACCATACTGAATGCACAGGTTGGATATTGAATCCTTGATGTTTGGTATGGACTTGCAGCTTGAGGCCAAATATGAGATGAGGCACTCCCAGGGTTGTTGCCGTATAAGGTGCAGTCCTCTATATTGTTTGACAAGCCTGTCCATCACGGCATCCCTGTTAATGGTGTCATAAATCTTCTGCATGTCATCATCCAGCCGGAAATACTCACATATCCTGTCCCTGCTAAGACCTGTCTGCACTTCCAGCACACCCTCAACCTGACGTGTGCGTATGACATGGCCGCAGACCACACCCTCCCACCATTCCCCGGTACGCTTCCACCTGAATACCTGGCCGCAATCCAGCGTATAATCGAGATTGAAGTCACTGTTGACAATATACATAGTGAAAATGGTATTTGGCTTTATTAACGGTAAATGTGACGTTTGTACATCAGGCTAAATATATTTTTGTGTGTTTTATATTTCGATAAATATATATGTGTTTACATATTTACTTAATTAACAGGGTAAACTGGTGTAGTATCAGCCACATTTGGCTCCAACCCTGAGAAGGTGAAAAACGATGGAAAAAAACAAACAAACCAATTGCTGGGAGTTTAAGAATTGTCCTGAGCACCGAAAGAACTCGTGCCCCGCATTTTCCCATAGCGAAGGGAAAAAATACTGGCTCACAACCGGAACCTGGTGCGGTGGAGTTAAGCAAAAAGACATGAAAACCAAGATCCACACGTGCCGTGAATGTGATTTTTACATAATGAGAGGAGGCATTCCAGCATAATTCATGAGATGCATCATCCCAGGAGAGATTGCTGGATGCATGCTTTATATTATGTTTTAATGGAAATCTCGAAAAAGCATATCCACTAGTATTGAACTATGCTGGATTCAGGTCATTTATCCAGCACACTTGATTTGTTTAAACTTTTTTGTATTTTCCCCATTGTGTATAGTCCTATAGACTAAAATATACATATTATCAGGTCAAACACAGTTCCGGATGAATCCGAGCACAACCCAGTTCATTAAAGCCAGGTTTCAGGAACATTACCGTAAGGACCCGGTCCTGTCCCCGCCAGATCTGGAACATCGGGAATGGGGGTTCCTGATGTTCGACCCTGCATCGGGCATGCGCAGGCACAAGGCTTTCAGTAGCACCGGTGAGATGCAGGAATATATCAGTTCAATGGTTCCTGCCCATGTGTACCATTCTGCTGCATATTATAAGCATCCATCAGCCGGGACCATGGCAGAAAAAACATGGCTGGGTGCAGACCTTATATTTGACATTGATGCTGACCACCTGCCTGTGAAAACTGATTCGTTCAGGGAAATGCTTGAATATGCAAAACAGGAAATCATTAAACTCATTGGTTTTCTGCGGGATGATTTTGGATTCAGGGAAGACAGTCTCCATATCGCCTTCTCGGGTGGCCGGGGGTACCATGTCCATGTACTTGACCCCAGGGTAATGACACTGGACAGTGCCCAGCGCCGGGAGATCGTGGATTACTTAAGCGGCACCGGTCTGGATATTGACCATCTCTTCAGAAAAAAATACGTTGTAGGTGACGATAAAAAATCAAAGACCCTGGAGTTTCCGTCCCAATCACAGGGTGGCTGGGGCAGACTGGTGAACCGTGCGCTGATACATCACATGCAAGTGCTGACCAGTGATGAAAATGCACAACAGAAACTCATGGAATTTAACAATATCGGAAAGAAAAAAGCCCTTAAGATCATAGAAACACTCAATAGTTCGGAACATCTTGAACGACTGAAGAACGGCAAGTTTGACGCGTTAAGTACAATCCCTGCAGAATTCTGGGATGATGCCCTGCATAAGATAGTAGGGAATATCCAGGCGTATATCGACGAGCCCGTGACCGCAGACATAAAACGCCTTATCAGGGCAGCCTCATCCCTGCACGGCAAATCAGGTATGAAGGTCGTAACGCTTACCGTGGATGAGTTACACCGGTTCGAACCCCTGGTGGATGCAGTGGTTTTCGGAGATAATGAGATAAAGATAAATGTTACCAGGCCCACTACAGTTGAGATTATGGATGAACAGTATACATTGGAACAAGGAAATCATGTGCTGCCCGAATATGCAGCCATTTATTTACTGTGCAGGGGCGGCGCAGAGTATACCGGGGGGATAACGTGAAATACGAAGACCTTACCCGCATCATGGAAGAAGAAAAAAAGAACGCTCTGTCCAAGATATTGCCTGGATTCTATTCAACGGTAAATGAGTACATCAAGGAACTGGAAACAGCTGACCGGAATATTTATAAAAGACACTCAGAAGAAGCCGTGCTTATCCAATACGAGATGAAGAACGCCCTTGCCACCATTGATAAAATATTCAAGAAACGTACCCGAAAGATAATTAATATCGCCTCAGCAAGGGCTTTTTCAAAAACACCGGAAAATACCACCCACGATATTGAGCATATGACCCCCCAGGAACAGGAGGTCTACCACCAGATGCGCAATGCAATTATGAAATATAAGAAAGCAAGTATTGACCCGATACTGGGAAATGATGATAGAACGGTGTCCGATATTGCTCCACGCACCCGGAATGGTGGCGTAAATTCCCCTGTATCTGATACTGACATTCCACAGGCCAGTGAAATAAACGATCCTACTGCTTCATGTCAAAATGCAGACATTCCCGAACCTGGGGAGATTGAAGTGAACGCCACTGTTATACCTGATGAAGATGTAAGGTTGCCAGAGGTTCCGGTAAATACTGGAATTGCATTGGAAGAGATAGGGAAAATGGAAGTGCCTGAACCACTTATCCCCAACTATCCCCTTCCTGCCCAGGATGAAGCACCTGAAGGATACAAAGAACCAGGAAATCAGGAATCTGTAGAATTGGGCAAAAATGATATAAATAAAGAATACATTGTTGTGCGATTACTGAAGGACATCCCAGAATTTATGGGCGCTGATGGAAATAGATACAATCCCGGTGCCGACGACGTGGCTGTTTTACCGAAAGTAAATGCAAGAGCCCTCATAAAGCGTAAAGTCGCTGTCCAGATAGAAAGTCCCTGACAATTTACATATAATATTAACAAAGGATGAACTGCGTATGAAGATGCCAACTAAATTCAGGACACATTGCCCTTTTTGCAGGACCCATACTATCCACACCGTGGAGAGGGTCAAGAAAGGAAAAGCATCGTCCATGACACGAATCACCAGACAGAAACACAGACAGACAGGAATAGGTAATTCCGGAAAATTCTCAAAAGTGCCTGGCGGGGACAAACCCACCAAGAAAGTAGCACTGAGATATAGATGTAATGTCTGCAAGAAAGCTTACCAGAAAAAGTGTTTCAGAGCAGGAAAGTTCGAACTGAAGGATTAAGGAGTGAAGATTGAATGCTGCAAGAACCTAAAAGCAGATTTCTCAAGGTCAAATGTAATGACTGTGAGAACGAACAGGTGATTTTTGGTAGTGCCAGTAGCAAGGTAGTATGCCAGGTATGCGGGCGCACACTGTCAGAATCCACAGGCGGAAAATCCATTATTAAAACGCAAATTCTCGAAGTGCTTGAATAATTATCGGTGCAAAATATGGAACGTAAAGGCTGGCCAGAACCTGATGAACTAGTTGTCTGTAGCGTAATGCAGGTAAAGGATTTTGGTGCATTCACTCAACTGGACGAATACGGGCAAAAAGAAGGCCTTATCCATATTTCCGAAGTGGCTTCCGGATGGGTCAAATATATCAGGGACCATGTGAGGGAAGGGCAGAAGATCGTCTGCAAGGTCGTAAATGTAGACCCGGAGAGGCAGCACATTGACCTGTCATTAAAAGATGTTAACGAACACCAGCGCAGGCAAAAGATCCAGGACTGGAAGAACGAGCAGAAGGCTGAAAAGTGGATACAGTACGTTGCCGAGGTCAATAATATCAGCCCCGAAGACCTGGAAAAACTTGTCGACCTGCTCTATGGTGCGTTTGACAGCGTGTGGGATGCTTTTGATGAGGCAATGCGGGACGGACCCGAGCCACTCATTGAAGCAGGAGTGGACGAAAAGTATGCCCGGACCATCAGCAAGATCGGTACCGATAATATCAAGATACCACATGTGGAAATATCCGGGTATGTTGATCTGACATGCCCGCTTCCTGACGGAGTGGACGTCATCAATAAATCCTTACTTGCTGCTGCCAAAATTAAAACTCCCCAGGACGTTACCGTGGATGTCAGTTACGTTGGAGCACCAAGATACAGGATACATGTTATTGCTCCGGATTATAAGAAAGCTGAGAGCGTACTGAAATCGTCAGCCGATGCTGCAATTACCGTTGTAAAAAAATCAAAAGGTACTGGCCTGTTCAACAGGCACAATGAAGCAAAAGCTTAGGTGTGGTATGGGACAGCATATCAATAAATGTGCATTATGTAATAATTATACATTAAAAGACAGCTGCCCTCTTTGCGGTGGCTCAGTGATCAATCCAAGACCTGCAAGGTTCTCGCTTGAGGACAGGTACGGGAAATACAGGCGCCTGTTAAAGACCCAAACGTAAGAGAATTTGATGTGCATGAAAGAAACTGTTGTTAAAATACTCAAAACAGTTGAACTTAAAGACCCCATCATGATAGAAGGGTTGCCGGGTGTGGGCCATGTGGGGAAACTGGTTGCTGAACATATGGTGGAAGAGTTGGATGTTGAGAAAGTAGTTGAGATATATTCACCGCATTTTCCACCCCAGGTGCTCGTTCAAGATGATTTTACCGTCCACCTGGTCAAGAACGAGATATATGCATGCAAGTCTGAGGACAAGAAGGATATGCTCATTGTTGTGGGTGACCACCAGAGCGCTACCAATGAAGGACATTACGAGATCAGCAGCATAATACTGGACATTGCTGAAGAATACGGTGTGACACGAATATATACTCTTGGCGGTTATGTGACAGGACAACTTGATGAAAAACGTACGGTCCTGGGTGCCGTAAATAATATTGACCTGGTCGAGGAAATGAAAGGACATGGCGTGGAGTTCAGGAAGAATGAACCGGCCGGGGGTATTGTAGGCGTATCCGGCCTGCTGCTGGGTATGGGTGGACTCAGGAATATGGATGCAGTTTGTCTTATGGGCACCACTTCAGGTTATCTTGTTGACCCAAAGAGCGCCCAGGCAGTCCTGGAAGTCATGAGCAGCGTCCTTGACCTTAAAATAGGTGCCCAGGCTCTTGAAGAGCGGGCAAAGGACATGGAACGTATCATCGCCAAGATCGTAGAAATGGAACAGATGCAGGTCCAGACTGAAATGGGTACCGATGATGACCTGAGATATATAGGATAAAAAAGATTCAATAACCTTCCAGCAGTTCTGTTACCTGCCCGGTAAGATTATTCATTTCCAACAAGAGCGGACCAAGAGCTACATTTTCATTTGCTTACACTAATAGCACTGCTTTTGGACCTGCATCCACGATTATGAACTTGCTGTGTTTACATTCAATCATAACACGGTCTGCACTACTATCACTGACCTTTCCAATCAAAATATCTGCCGCACTGTGCATTGCAGAACTCATAGCGGCCAGTGTTTTTGGATTAATTCTGTGACCAACAGATGAAGTCAGGGTAATACCGTCGCGGGTTGTAATAACTGCTGCTTCTATACCCTTTCTTATCGTGAACCTGTCGAGTAGTTCCACCAGTTCAGTCAAAATGTCACCTGTCATTTTTGCACATTCATCTGTTTTTCAAGTCTGTGGCTTTTTAGCCTCCTGTTCTCTGGATTTCACGTTACAGGACTGATCCCCTATACTAAAAAGTGGATGCAGCCGAGAATGCATCCGTTTTTCTATATTCCATTCAACCTGCCATGGTAAGGTATTCAGCCATATATTCAGCCATATGGTTGAATATATCATTCTTATCAAGATTTGTAAGGCAGGAGATTTTCTCAGCCAGATCGATGGTATTGAGGTTATGGGTTCTGTTTAACTCCAGTACCACAAACATTGCCATGGTGATCTTTTGTTCTTGCCTGTCTAAAAGCCTGAAATAATTACGTAGTCTGTTGACTACGTAATTCTTACCCTCTACTGACTTGGTAATGTCATACTGCTTGACTATTTCGAATATCTTTTCAGTATGATCCATTATCCATCACCTTGTATTCCTGCCATTTGAACCTTTTTGGTTGTCTGCCTTGCCACCTTTCGATTTATCTATACTCGTGTTTAACGCATCAACCTGATCTTTCATGGAACCTTTTTGTGGTTTCTCAAGTTTGTGGCTGAACTTCTCCTGAACCATCAGGCTACCATTCAGTGCATCCGTGAGTCCTTCCACGTTCTTGCCCTGTGCCTTCTTCTGCTGCACCATATATTGCAAAACATTCTGGTGTTTTGATATCTTGCCATTGGCTTTCACCAGGGATGTGTCGTTAACATCTGAGCCATTGACTGTGCCACCGATGTTATCCATCATTTTCTTGTAATGTCCAAGAGCAATAGCTGCTCCATTGTCATTCCCTTTATTCATCTCGGCCCGGGCTTCAGCAATTCTGTGCCGTGCCCTTGAAACCTGTAATCCAAGACGCTCTGAAGAGTTATAGGTAAAGGTTTCATTTATGTTCCCGAAGGCTATCTTGAGTCCATACAATGCATGTTCAGGCCCAACTGCACCTTCAAATGGTGAAATGTCATCAGTTTCATCGTCGACTTCTTCCCCATCAGAAAAAATGTCGTCTGCTAATTCATCAGTGACATTATCGCCTGCACCTTCTTCGGCCTCATTATCGCCTGCGACATCTTCGGTCTCATTATCGCCTGTGACATCTTCGGTCTCATTATCGCCTGCGACATCTTCGGTCTCATTATCGCCTGCGACATCTTCGGTCTCATTATCGCCTGCGACATCTTCGGTCTCATTATCGCCTGCGACATCTTCGGTCTCATTATCGCCTGTGACATCTTCGGTCTCATTATCGCCTGTGACATCTTCGGTCTCATTATCGCCTGCGACATCTTCGGTTTCGTTACCATCTGCTACACCATCATCCATGTCTGCCATTGCACTACCGAACGTCAGTGCAAGACTAAGACACAGCAATAATACAATTGTTATTTTTTTAATCATTTTTCTTCACCTCTGCATGAACACAATATCATCTTTTTTGTGCTAGATAAATGATTGACGCGTTTTTATATAAACATTGCCACTGTCTTAAAAGTATTTAATTGTTCGGATTAGAACTGAATGTTCCTAATCCGTTCAAAATCGTCCAGAACGTTGAAATAAGCCCATATACATATTATATGCGATATTATATATTCATTGCATAATATAATTATCAGTAGGTGTAATACTCGCTACTGTGGTTCTTAAGTTTCCTGCCCTCCTTCAGTCCCAACTTTAACAATGTTTCATTCAATGGAATCATCTCTTCCTTGATGCGGGCGTGAAGAGCGAGCTCAAGGGATACAGGTTTGACTATCCCAGTCAGACCTACAATGGTACCAAGGGCTGTGACATTCGCAGCAAATGCTGCACCTGCCTGTGATGCCATACTGGTGAAAGGTACACGGTAATGCCTGATGGGGGGAGGGTGTACAACCCTGGTTGAATCTACCAGCAGTATCCCATCTTCCTTCAAATGGGATAGATAACTATTGCAGGATTCCTGATTCATTGTCAGCAGCAGATCCAGCTTTGACGGCAGAGGATAATCTATAGGTTTATCACTCATCACCAGGCTTGACCTGCTGGCACCGCCCCTCGCCTCGGGTCCATAACTGCTGGTCATGGTCACATACTTTCCGTCATTGACCGCTGCATGTGCCAGCAACACACCAGCCAGTATGAGACCCTGGCCGCCTGACCCGGAGAGACAGATTTCGTACCGCTTCAAGGCACATCACCACCTGCTTTTTTAACAATCTCCCTGTAACGGTCCGTGTATTCCGTATCTTCCCTGTTGACCAGCACACCCACAGGGAACTGGTCACCCACTTCATCAGGTGGAATTTTATTAAATGCCGGGTAGGATACTGAATTATCTTTGAACCATTGCATCATTTCCATAGGCGTCCCCAGTTTGTTTCGCCTCCCATACTGGACCGGGCACTGTGCCATGGCCTCCACAACACTAAAACCCTTATGATTAAGAGCTCTCAGCATCATGGCATCCAGCATCTTGGCATGGAAGGTGGTGCCCCTGGCTATAAAAGAGGCACCGCATGCCTCTACGAGTTTACAGATATCAAATGGATTTTCGATACTGCCATATTGCGCGGTACTGGCTTTTCGTGCCATTGGGGTTGTGGGGGAGTATTGTCCCCCGGTCATACCGTATATATTGTTGTTAATGATAATGGAAGTGATGTCAATGTTGCGACGGCAGGCATGTATCAGGTGATTGCCGCCGATGGCTGTGGCATCCCCGTCGCCCATTACCGTTATTACTCTCAGTTTGGGATTTGCCAGTTTTATCCCGGTGGCAAATGTCAATGCCCGTCCGTGGGTTGTGTGCAGGGTATTGAAGTCCAGGTAGGTGCTCATCCGTCCAGAGCAGCCAATTCCGCTGACAAGTACGATCTCATCCTTGGTAAGGTCAGTCTTCTCGATAGCCCTGACCAGTGCCCCCATTACAATACCTATGCCGCATCCCGGGCACCATACATGCGGGAATTTCTTATCCGGACGGAGGTATTTGTAAATAGCCTCGGTAGTATGCATCATGATAACACTTCCTGCATTTTCGAAAAGATCTGGTCTGGTGTTACCAGTTCACCGTCAATCCTTGTGACACGCACCGCCTTATTGGGACATGACTTCAGTACTTCACCATAGACCTGTCCCAGGTTCATCTCAGGTACCACGAACGTTTTCACTCTACCGGCAATATTTTCAAGATGGAACCTGGGGAAAGGCCACATGGTAATAGGTCTTAGCATCCCGGCTTTCATTCCCTCTTCTCGCGCCTGGTTCACTGCCTCACGTGCCGACCTGGCAACACTTCCATACGCTACAACACAGATGTCTGCATCCTCCAGGAGATACTCTTCAATATCTATGATGTCGTGCAGGTTATTCTTGATCTTGTTCGTGATGCTTTTCAGACATTGTTCAACCTCGTCATGGACCAGGGTAGGAAAACCGGACCTGTCATGGACCATACCGGTCACATGGTAACGATATCCCTGTCCAAATGGGATCAATGGCGTGATCTCCCCGCCAGACAGGATCTCGTAGGGATGATACCATTCAGGAGGGACCGTGGGTTTTGCCCGGTCTATCACCTCAAAAGGAGGAGGAATCTCGATGTTCTCCCACATGTGGCCTATTATACCGTCAATCAGCACTATGACCGGGGTCCGATATTTCTCTGCAAGGTTGAAGGCACGGATTGTCAGGGTATAGCATTCCAGTACAGACTTTGGGCACAGCACAATGATGGGGTGGTCTCCATGGGTACCCCAGCGACTCTGCATGACATCACCCTGGCTGGGCCGGGTTGGCATTCCGGTACTGGGTCCCCCCCTCATTACATTGACAACCACGCAGGGAACTTCTGCCATGGATGCGAAACCGATGTTCTCCTGCATGAGCGAGAAGCCAGGACCGCTGGTGGCCGTCATGGATTTTACTCCTGCCAATGAAGCACCTATGATGGCACCCATGCTGGATATTTCGTCTTCCATCTGGATGAAGGTACCGTTCAATTTAGGTAGTTCGGTTGACAGATATTCGGCAATTTCAGTACTGGGTGTGATAGGGTATCCTGCAAAGAACCGCATTCCTGCCGCAAGCGCACCCATGGCACATGCCTCGTTCCCCTGCAACAATACCTCATTTCTTTTATTCATGCTCTCCCTCCTCTTTCACTTCATGTTTCTCCCTTAACGTTATAGCATAGTCGGGGCAGTGGGCATCACACATACCGCACAGGATACAATCCTCGGGCCTGGCTGCATAAGGATAACCGTCCGGGCCCTTTTCAAGTACCTTCCTGGGACAGATGGCTGTGCAGATACCGCACTGCTTGCACCAGCTTGAGAAAATGTGTATGGGTTCTTCCTTTATTGAATTCATGTGGAATGCCGCCGATTGATTGGATTATCATATCGTTGAATACTAGTATACTGTGTTTTTTAGTATTTAACAGTAAATAATGTGAACTCGCAGCTTAAATAACAAGCCAGGTGCCTGCAATGACAATGATGATTCCCAGCAGGAGTTGAATGGTTACTTTTTCCCCGAGGAATCTTACTGCCAGTAAACTGGAGAAAAGAGGCGTTATCGAACCGAGTGACGTAGCCTGGGCAGTGCCGATATTCGTTAGACTGATAAAGAACATATAACTGCCCAGCCCCATCCCGAATATCCCACCAAGGGCAAGAATGGCCGAAGACCGTTTATCCAGATTGAAAGCAGCAGCCGGACCTTTGTCCAGAGAAAAGAGCACAAACATGGCCACCACGGGAATGGGCAGGCTGATAAAAGCCCCCCAGAGAGGGTCAACATAATAAAGACCGGTCCGGCTGGCAATGATGGAGAATGCATAACAAATGGCGGCCACAAGAGTGAACAGCATTCCCATCCGGGGATTTTTCTCGCTACCTGAAGCCTTCTCCCTGCTTAGTACCACTATACCCAGGACAATAAGGACGGTCCCCATCACCACTCCGGGGCCGATGGCCTCTTTCAAGAGCAGCCAGCTGAGCACCATAGTAAAGAGGGGGAAGGTGAAGATCAGGGGCAGGACCCTGGATACGGAAGCATATTCCAGTCCACGGAAATACAGGTATCCGCCCAGAAGAAGCCGCAGCAGTCCACCCAGAGAAAGAAAAAAGAAAGCTATCAAGGGCATAGAATAATCTGACGTGTGAAGAAGTGTGTTTAGCAGGAACATGAACACCATGGCAAATGTTGTCCTGACAAGGATCGCCGGCATGGCTTTTACGTCCCTGAGCCCTATCTTGTACATAATTGCGGCTATGGACCAGAACACAGCAGCCAGTATGGCTGTTATCTCACCGATACCTATCATATGGTACCGTGATACTCTGGAGAGGATATAAATGTTACAGGGCATCGAATCTTTTTAAGGACTCTACACGTTAGGACTATAAAGGAAAAATGACAAGTATAATATCGCAGTTTTATTCCATTCTGGCATGAAATGTGTTACAACATCAAGGAAGTGGGACTATGATAGAAATAAAAGAGAACATATTCTGGACAGGCATCAAGGACTGGGAAATTAAGACATTCCACGGTGAGGAGTTATCCACGCACCGCGGCAGTACGTATAACAGCTATCTGATAAAGGACGAAAAGAACGTACTTGTGGACACGGTCTGGACCCCGTTCAAGGAAGAATACGTAGCCAGGCTTGATGCAGAGTTCGGGCTTGATAACATCGATGCCGTTGTTGTGAACCATTCCGAATCCGACCATTCGGGAAGCCTGACGCATCTCATGGCGCAGATACCGGATGTTCCTATATACTGTACAAAGAACGGGCATGACATGATCCACCGCCATCATCACAAGGACTGGAAGTTCATTGAGGTGAAAACTGGTGACACCTTAAAAACAGGCAAATACGAGCTTGTCTTTGTGGAAGCTCCGATGCTGCACTGGCCTGACAGCATGTTCACCTATGTCAATGGCGCCAAACTCCTGCTTCCCAATGATGCTTTCGGGCAGCATTATGCCACGTCTGCCATGTATAACGATGAGGTAGACCAGTGCGAACTGTTCCAGGAAGCCATCAAGTATTTTGCCAATATCCTGACCCCGTTCAGTTCCCTGGTAAAAAAGAAGATAGACGAGTTCAAGGCAATGAACGTTCCTGTAGATATGATAGCACCGAGCCATGGCGTGATATGGCGCAAGGACGCGCTGGACATTGTGGGGAAGTATTACGAATGGGCTGATGCGTACCAGGAGGACTTTGTTGTCATTGTCTATGATACCATGTGGAACGGGACAAAATCCATGGCCGAGGCTATCGCTTCCGGTCTGAGGGAGAGCGGTGTGCATTGCAAGTTGTTCCACCTGGCAAAAAGCGATAAGAACGATGTGATAACAGAGATATTCAAATCAAAAGGTGTCTTGATCGGCTCTCCTACAGTAAACAAAAGGGTGCTCTCAGATGTGGGTGCTTTGATGGAAACGCTCAGAGGCTTGCGGTTCAAGAAGAAAGCAGGGGCAGCATTTGGCGGATATGGCTGGAGCGGGGAGTCTGTTGGTGTCATAGAAGAAGGGCTAAAGAATGCCGGTATCGAGGTTGTTGTCCCCGGGATCAAGTTTCGGTATGATCCGACCGTTGATGAACTGGGAGAATGCAAACAGTTCGGGAAGCAATTCGCTGCGCATCTGAAGAAGTGATCGTAGAAATCCGAACAGGCAAGCTGGTGACCTGAATTTCAGGCCGGATGAGTTTCCTGTGGCACATCTTATGGATAGTATCGCTTCCAATAGCTATGCACAAGAGATAAAAGAATACTAACGAGATTTTACGTGGACCCGGCGGGATTCGAACCCGCGGCCTTCACGTTGCGAACGTGACGATCTACCCCTGATCTACGAGCCCAAAAAGAACTGTGGGGCACAGATGCCCCGGTGATATAGGTAAATTATTGTTTTCCCATTGAACGAGCTTACAGACGTCCCAGTTCCATAACTGAAACACTCTCTACTTCATCCACTGCCGCAAAAGCTTCTTCCACCTGCTCGGTGCCGCCTTCGATATCTCCCACAACCACCAGGGCGATAATGGCTTTCAGGCCGAAAGCTATGGGTTCTTCCGAAAAGGTACGAAGTGTCGCTCCTTTGGGTACGACCGCTTCCAGTCTTGCCTTCAATGCTTCCAGGTCGGTCTCCACGCCCGCAGGCATAATCTTGATCTTAGCTGCTACATCACCCATATTTTCGCCTCAGGGTCCCTGGAATTCGCATTTCGGACAGGTATAGGGGTTGGTCTGGTGCCGGCACATTACGCACCTGCCGAGTTCTCTTCCGCATGAGGGGCAGGGGAATCGGACGTATCCTTTTTCTATGAGTTTGACTCCGCATGATATACAGTATTCTGCTTTTTGTGTCATCTTGTATTCTCCTTCTTTCGAGGTTTCGGTATTAGTATGATTATTCGGACTTAAATCTTGTTCTCTCCGAGAATCTGGGTGCCAGCGTTGACGTCACCCTCCATGGCAGCCAGTACACGCTCGGGATACCTGCCGTTGACCACCATGCAGTCCATCCTGTATCGCACCAGGTAGGCAGGTAATCCCCGGTCCACGCAGGTCTCCTCACCATCCAGGTCACCGGCGTAGATCTGTCGCACCAGTTCCCCCCCCAGGTAGATGCCGTCCACGTCAGTTGCCTTTACCAGCCGTGCCCCTGTTTTCCGGGCGACCCATGCCGATATGGTATCCGAGGTCACGTCCCAGGAATGCGCCAGTCCGCTGTCGTCCTGCAGCAGCAGCCTGTATGGCAGAAAGATGTTTACGCCTGGCTCTGGCGGGTCCAGGGTGGTGGTGAGCGGGCAGCCTGACCGGTCAGCAAGGAAGTAGGCATATTGTTCCATGGCCAGTACTGCCATCCAGTGTGCGGCATCCTCGCCGGTGCCTGATGTCTGCTGGAATGTCCTGACGGTGTCGGCAAATATACCGCCTCCGGGTACGATGAGGACCGGTATGTGCTTTTGCCTGGCCCGGTCATTTATCTGCCTGATGAGGTGGGGCGCGCAGTCTTTCAGGCTGCCGCCGAGTTTTATCACTGCTCCGGGGGTATCGGTCATTATCAGGGTTATGGGTGGGCTGGGTTATATATTCTGTTTTTTTGGATTTTTGGGGGGAATGGGTTGAGGTTGGGTGGGGATTCGTAAGGTATATGTTTCAGTTAATAAAAGGAATAAGAGGCAGAGTGCCTGGGAAGATATTTCTCCTTTGGAAGGTTTGATGGGAGATTTTCTTTGGGCCATAATCAACGACGATATTCACCAATATATTCCTTAACAGCTCGTTTTGAAGAGAACCATTTTTTCCCCAATTTTACAGCATCGAGAGCTCCTTGCCTCGCCCTTAAACTCAGATATTCCTGAGAATAGGGAGTTTCATGAGCAAGTTCCTTTAAAGGTATCAATTCCTCCTCCTCCCCAAAAATAGAAAGTAACAGGGTAAAACTTTCATCAATGGCTTTCGCTATGAAATTTGCAAAAGGACCCGGATTTCCAGCATCGGCAGCTTTTAAGTATCGATAATATTTCGTTCTATCCTCAGTTTTGATGACGATGGGAGAATACCCAAGACCAATTAAATACAGGTTCGTCAACAACCGGGCGACTCTCCCATTCCCATCAATGAAAGGATGGATCTCCACGAATCTGTGATGCAGGAATGCAGAGGTTTCAATAGGATTCTTTTCGCTTTTCTCGATGTTTTCAATAAGTACATCCATTAATTGTACAACTTTTGACCAGTCGGAAGGTGTTTTTTTCGCACCGGTTATTCTCACGTTCTTTGTCCGGTATCTACCTGCTTCTTCCAATATACCTGCAGTGACTATTTCATGAATTTTCTGTATGGTAATGTGGTCAATCTTTTTCTTTTTTCCCACTATCTTTTCGATATAATCAAATGCTTTGGCGTTATTGGTGGTCTCAAGATGTTCCCCTAATGACTTTCCACCAACGGTAATCCCCTCTTCGAGAACCAGTTTCGTCTCAGAGAGGGTCAGTGTATTCCCTTCAATAGCATTTGAATGATATGTGTGTAGCAATCGCATCTCTTCATTGAGCTTTTTGAGAGAATCACCAGGAAGCGGTCGAATTGAATCCAGTTTTTTTTTCTTTTCAAGTATTCTCGAAAGTAGCTTTTCATGAATTACGCATGTATCGGTATCTGGCATAATTAATTATATCCGATATATACCTACATATCGGTATCGCTTAAATGTTAAAAATTCCGATACATTATTATCGGCATTCCAGGCAAAATTGCGCAACTATATTTCTCATGAAAACCCTTTACCATTCACCAATGTTCGACCCCGCAGACATCAGAAAAGACTTCCCTGTCCTGAAAGAATATGTATACCTCGACAGCGCAGCCACCACCCAGACCCCGCGCCAGGTCGTGGAGGCCATGTGCGATTATTTCTACAAGTACGCAGCCAACCACGGCCGAGGTGCACACCGCCTTGCCAGGGAGACCACTAACCATTACGAGGATGCCCGGGAGGCAGTAGCCGGATTCCTGGGCGGGGAATACGAACATACCATATTCACCCGCAACACAACCGAGAGCATCAACATGGTGGCGCTGGGACTGGACTGGGAAGCAGGCGACCATGTGGTCACCACCCTCGTGGAGCACCATTCGAATCTGCTGCCCTGGCTCAGGTTAAAGGAAAAAGGTGTGGAAGTAACAGTCGTGGCACCCGACCCCAGGGGAACGGTCGACCCCCGTGACATTGACCGTGCCATCACTGACAGGACGAAACTGGTAGCAGTCACCCATGTTTCAAACGTATTCGGCTCTCACATGGATGTAAAAGAAATAACACGTATCGCTCACCGCAACGGCTGCATGTCGCTGGTGGATGCAGCCCAGAGCGTGGGGCACATGCCCTTTGATGTAGCGGACATTGATTGTGATTTTCTGGCAGTTCCCGGCCACAAGGGTATGCTGGGACCGCAGGGAACAGGCGTGCTGTACCTGAAGGACACCGATTCCATCAGACCCACGTACCTGGGTGGCGGCACAGTATATGCCGTGACTGAAGACGGGTACAAACTGGAGAAAGCGCCTGGCCGGTTCGAGGCAGGAACGCCCAACATCCCGGGTGTTATCGGACTGGGCAGGGGCGTGGAGTATGTAAAAGCACTGGGGGTTGGGGATATCCAGCGGCACGAGGAACAGCTGGCCAGGGATGCAGCCAGGCGGCTGTCTGAGATCGACAAGGTGGAAGTATATGGACCATCTGATAGGGCTGCCGTAGTGCCGTTCAACGTGGTGGGATTGAACCCCCATGACGTAGCCATGATACTGGATGAAACGAAAAAGATATGCGTGCGCAGCGGGCATCATTGTGCCATTCCAAGCATCACCCTGCTCAAGGTGGAAGGTACGGTCAGGGCATCCTTTGGTGCATACAACCTGCCCGGAGAAGTGGACCTGCTGGTGGATACCGTGGAACAGATAGCAACCACCCTGACATGAGAGGTGAACGCATGAATGTCACATTGCTGGGAACCGGTGTAGCAATACCCCAAAAGGACAGGGTCCAGTCAGGGCTGGTAGTGGAAGCCGGAGCACATAACGGAAACAGTCCCGTGTTATTTGACTGCGGCTGCGGGGTGCTGCAGCGTATATGTGAAAGCGGGTATAAGCATACCGATATCACCAATGTGTTCCTGTCCCACCTGCACCTGGACCACTGCGGTGATGTGCTGGCACTGCTCAAGGCTAACTGGCTCTGTGAAGTCACTACGATGGACCTGTGGGGTCCTGTCGGAACCGTTGAGTGGATGAACGGCCTGCTGGCAGTCTATCCGTACATGCAGGATAAGGTGGATATCACGATAACTGAACTTATTCCTGGCACGGTCGTTACGGCACAGGGACTGGAAGTGGAGTGTGTACGCACGGTCCATGCCCTGCCTTCGCTGGGTTTCAAAGTAACATCAAGCAGTAAAACCATACTGTATTCAGGTGACACCGAACCGGTAGATGAAATCGTAAAAGCATCCGACGGCATTGACCTGCTCATTCATGAGTGCTCATTTCCGGATACCTTTGATGTTACCAACCACACTACCCCGGGCAAGCTGGCAAAAATGCTCAGGGGAACTTCACCGGGGCGGATAGTGCTTACCCATCTGTATCCACAGACCATTGGGTTTGAAGCCGGCATGGTGAAGGTGTTAGCAGAAGCATGCGGGTGTCCTGTTGAGATAGGATACGACTTTCAGGCTATAGAAATATGAAATAAATGTATAGTACCATCTGTTGTTATGGTTCTCAACTCCTGGAGAAATAGATAACGTTAGAGGAAATTCATTTTTCATCCCAATGCATGTAAAATCGTTATGTTTATATTTAACAAGATTCGTTTTGCTGATATGCAACTTCAAGGGAGATTCAAGCAGCTCACTGAAAGTAAAGTAAATCGTATTAATGACTTGGTTTTCAAGTATCAGAAACTCAAAAAGAAAATAGGGAAAAATGCAGTTCTGGACAAATTAAAAATGAATATCCGGCACATACCATCCGAAGAAGAGCAGGTTTTTCGGGCGGCAGAAGTTGTTTTTGAGATTAATGCCGGCGTGGATGTCCCGTATCTGGAAGTACTCAGAAAGGTCATCTGTCTGACCGGCCTTTCTGAAGCAAAAGTCGAAGCGATGTTACAGGATGCCCTTGAAAAACTTGATCTTGAGACGGGAATAATGAGCGATGATGAGATGAAAACAGCAGTGTGCATCAAAAAAGACGATGTTTTGGATATATATTGTGATGTACTATTAAAAAGGCGCTTTAATAAACGTATGACCGAGAAATAAATAGTAAAGAACGATGACTATTATGGGAAAATCAATGATTACCGAAAAGATACGAATATCACCCTATTTGCACAGGGAAATAACCAATCTTGTTGAGGATGGAGATTTTGCTTCCATTTCAGATTTCGTTAATATAGCAGTTTCCAGTTTCTTATCCAGAAACTTTGATTTGAATGAAACAGAGGTTAAACCGTCTTTCGAGACACCTTTACTGTTATTATATCTGGCATTGATCGATAAAGGCGTAATCACAAAAAAAGATATGAGTGAGCTTGTAGAAAAAGTAAGAAATGACGACCTGGATAATTCGATTCTTGATGAATTTTTCAGTGGTATAGCAGAAGATTTTGTTGAATTCAATTTCTATGATATGCTGGATAATGCAAAACAGATGGAAAAAGAAAAATCCTATGATATTGCTGAGAAAATATATCTGGATGTTATAGAAATGTTCCCTGAAGATTTCGAACCTGATTTCAGTCTGGGATGTCTTTATGTAAAAACAGGTAAAAAGAACGAAGGCCGCAACCATCTTGAAATTGCGCTCCAAAAGGCAAGAGATATGGAAGAAGAAGAGGATATAATTGAAATGATATCTTCAGAAATAAAGAAGATAAAATAGGATTTTCTCATTATGGATACTACTCCCTTCGAGTAGGCAAACAAGTTCCGTATGATAACATATATATCCCATTCCTACCATGGTATGCACCTAGTATGAAAGCAGTACTAGGACTTGAAGACGGCACAGTTGTTCAGGGTGCTGGTTTTGGTGCCGCTGGAGCTGCTGTTTGCGGGGAACTCGTTTTTTCAACTCAATATACCGGATACGAAGAGGCTCTTACCGACCCTTCCTATGCGGGTCAGATACTGATGTTCACCTACCCCCTCATTGGCAATTACGGCGTGAGCGGCAAAACCTTCCAGTCAGACGGCATGAAAGCAGAAGCACTGGTGGTCAGGGAAGCGTGCGACCATCCGTCGCACCACCTGTCCGGACGCTCAATTTTTGATTTTGCACGGGATGAAGGCAGGCCCGGTATCGCTGGTGTGGATACCAGGATGCTCACCATCAAAACACGGGAAACCGGCGCTATGCGGGCATGCCTGCTCACAGACAGCGATGACGGCGAGGAAGCGGTGCGCCTGGCAAGACAGCATCCGAAGATATCGGACCAGCACAACCTGATAGATAAGGTGACCTGCCCCGCTCCCTATCACATCGAAGCAACCGGGAAGGACAAACCCCATTTCGTGGTCATCGACCTTGGGATAAAGACCAATATGTTAACGAGCCTCAAGCAGCGTGGTGTGGGCATCACTGTGGTACCTGCAAGCACTCCCCTTGATTATATTATTGAACTCAAACCCGACGCCCTCTTTGTATCAAACGGCCCCGGAGACCCCGAGAAGGCCACCAATGCCATTGACGTTGTGAAAAACATGATGGGACAGGTCCCCATCTACGGCATCTGCTTCGGTAACCAGATCATATCCCTGGCACTGGGAGCCAGTACCTATAAACTGAAGTTCGGGCACCGGGGGGCTAACCAGCCGGTAAAGGACCTGCAAACAGGTACCGTGTACATCACCTCCCAGAACCACGGATTTGCAGTGGATGCCGGCTCACTGGCTGGGGCAGAGGCCCATGTCACCCACATCAATGTCAATGACAGGACCGTGGAGGGTATCGCCCACAACGACCTGGATATCATGAGCGTGCAGTTCCATCCCGAGGCCAGTCCCGGGCCCTGGGACACTGAAAAATGGTTCTTTGATACTATTGTGAAACGGGTGATGAAATAATGCCCAGAGATCGGGATATCAGGAAAGTATTGCTGATAGGCAGCGGTCCCATCATGATAGGACAGGGGGCAGAATTCGATTTCAGCGGCAGCCAGGCATGCCGGTCGCTCCGTGAAGAAGGTATCAGCGTGGTACTTATCAATTCCAATCCTGCCACTATCATGACCGACCCGGAAATGGCGGATGCCGTGTACATTGAACCCCTCAAACCCGAGATAGTGGAGCGTATTATCGAGAAAGAGCGCCCTGATGGGGTTATTGCGGGACTGGGAGGCCAGACCGGATTGAACCTTGTCAGTGAACTGGCAGACCGGGGCGTACTTGAGAAATACCAGGTAAAACTCTACGGCACACCCCTGAAAGCCATCCAGGATACCGAAGACCGGGACCTGTTCAAGCAGGCCATGCAGCGCATCGGCGAACCCGTCCCCCGCAGCAAGGCCGTGAACACCATCGATGATGCGGTTGCACTTATCGATGAACTGGGCCTCCCCCTGGTCATCAGGCCGGCATACACACTGGGCGGGGCAGGCGGCGGTATCGCCAGGACAAAGGAAGAGCTTATCTCTATCACCGAACTGGGTCTCAAGCGCAGCCGTATCCACCAGGTGCTTATCGAAGAGGGCGTGCTGGGCTGGAAAGAGTTCGAGTACGAAGTTATGCGTGATGCCAGTGACACCTGTATCGTGATATGCAACATGGAGAACATCGACCCTATGGGCATCCATACCGGGGACAGCATCGTGGTCACACCCAGCCAGACCCTCTCGGACCAGGACCACCAGATGCTGCGCAGCGCCAGTATCAATATTATCCGGAGCCTTGGTATCGAAGGCGGATGTAATATCCAGTACGCAGTAAAGGACGGGGAATACCGAATAGTGGAGGTCAATCCCAGGGTGAGCCGCTCATCGGCACTTGCCAGCAAAGCCACCGGATACCCGATAGCCAGGGTGACAGCCAAGATAGCTATCGGCATGACCCTTGACGAGATACCGAACGATGTCACCAAAAAGATACCTGCTTCCTTTGAACCTACCGTGGACTATGTTGTGGTCAAGATACCCAGGTGGCCCTTCGACAAGTTCGTGACCGCGGACAAGACCCTGACCACTGCCATGAAGAGCACGGGCGAGGTCATGGCTATCGGGCGCACCATTGAAGAAGCCATGAAGAAGGCCATCCGCAGTCTTGATGTGGATATGTATTTCGGGTTCAGGGAGTGGAGCCATGATGAGGTCATTGACCTGCTGACCACCCCCACCCATGAGCGGTTATTTGCCATGTACCATGCCCTGAAAACGACCTTTATCATTGATGAGATATCAAAAATCACCTCTATCGACCCCTTCTTCCTGCAAAAGATCCAGAACATCATCAGGATGGAAGCTACCCTGCGCTCAGAGTTGACCCGGGATACCCTTCGCAGTGCCAAGAGAATGGGCTTCACCGATGAAGAGATCGGGAAGCTCACTGGCAAGACACGGGAAGAGATCAACGATATGCGCCGTACGATGGGAATTACAGCCACGTACAAGATGGTGGATACCTGTGCCGCCGAGTTCGCGGCCGAGACCCCGTATTACTATTCATGCTATGAAGAGATGTGCGAGGATGAGCCTTCGGACAACAGGAAAGTGCTGATACTTGGTGCGGGACCTATCCGCATCGGGCAGGGTATTGAGTTCGATTACTGCACCGTTCATGCCGTGACCGCTCTGCGGGAAGAGGGTATCGAAACCCATATCATCAACAATAACCCGGAAACCGTATCAACCGATTACGATACTTCTGATAAATTATTTTTCGAACCACTGACCCTTGAGGATGTGATGAATGTTATCGAACGGGAACGACCCTGGGGTGTGATGGTGCAGTTCGGAGGCCAGACCTCGGTGAACCTGGCAATACCCCTGCAAAGTGAACTGCAGCGCAGGACCGACCTGGATACCATTATCCTGGGCACATCACCTGACGACATGGATCTGGCTGAGAACAGGGAACTGTTCAATAAAATGCTCCAGAAGATGGGGATACCCCAGCCGGAAGCAGGTTATGCTTCATCAGAGGCCGAGGCCCGGGAAGTTGCAGCACGTATCGGATATCCGGTACTGGTACGTCCCTCGTACGTGCTGGGCGGCAGGGCCATGGAGATAGTGTATGATGAGGACGACCTGAACCGCTATATGCACGAAGCGGTACGGGTCTCACCCAAGCATCCGGTACTTATCGATGATTTCCTTGAGAACTCGATCGAAATTGATGTGGATGCAGTGTGCGATGGTGAGGACGTGATCATTGGCGCTATCATGGAGCACATCGAGGAGGCAGGGATACACAGCGGGGATTCGGCCTGTGTGATACCGCCCCAGTCACTGGGAAAATACGTGCTGGATACGGTCAGGGATTATGTCAGGCGCATCGCACTCGGGCTGCGGGTGAAAGGTATCCTGAACATCCAGATGGCTTACAAGGACAGGGTGGTGTATGTGCTGGAAGCGAACCCCCGCAGCAGCCGTACCATTCCCTTCGTGTCCAAGGCAGTGGGCCTGCCGATGGCTAAGATCGCAGCCAAGGCCATGATGGGCATATCGCTCAAGGAACAGGGATTCGTGACCGAACCTGTGCCTAAAAATGTCTCTGTAAAAGAAGTGTTGCTCCCCTTTGACAAACTGCCGGGAGCCGACCCCCTCTTAAGTCCTGAGATGCGCAGTACCGGGGAGGTCATGGGCGTGGATTATAGTTTCGGGCTGGCTTTCTTCAAGGCAGAACTGGCAGCTGATAACGCACTGCCAATGCAGGGTAAGGTGTTCATGTCCATCAGGGACCCGGATAAGCCTGCGCTGATGCAGGTGGCCAGGAAGATGGTCGATGCAGGACTTGAGTTGATCGCAACCAGCGGCACCGCACAGTACCTGGCAAGGAAAAGTATCGATGTAACGGCAATAAAGAAAGTTCATGAAGGAAGTCCCAATATCATAGAACTCATGCGTACCGGTGATGTGGGTCTGGTCATTAACACACCCACCGGCAAGATGACACGCAAGGATGGACGGCGGATACGCAGGGCTGCTGTGGACTACGGAATACCATATATCACCACCATACAGGCAGCAATGGCAGCGGCCGATGCCATTGAGGCAATGAAGAGGGGCAAACTTTCCATTAAGAGTATCGGTGAGTACCATTCCGAGATGTGAAAATATGAAAATACTGGCATTGATAGGCAGCCCCAGGAAAGAGGGGAACACTGACATTCTGGTAGATTCAGTGCTGGGCGGTGCAAAGGCTGCCGGGCACCAGGGCGAAAAACATTACCTGTACGACCTCGACCTGCTGCCGTGCATTGATTGCCGCAACTGCAAGAACGGTGATAAAGTATGTACCAGGGACGACGACATGAAGTATATCTACCCGAAGATAGAGGGTGCGGACGTGATACTGTTCGGAACGCCCCTGTACTGGTACGGGCCGTCGGGTCCCATGAAACTGCTCATGGACAGGCTGCTGCCCTATAGCGAGACCGACATGCTGAAGGGTAAACGTGCGGTGCTGGTCATTCCTTCTGCCGAAGGAGCTGGTGCCTGTGAGGCAGTTGTCAGGATGTTCAAGCTTTCTTTTGATTACCTGGGAATTGATATCACTGATGTATTGTTACCAATGGCTTATGAGAGAGAGGAGATTTCAGGAAATACAGAGGAACTGGAACGGGCCAGAAGAGTTGGAGCATTGCTGTAGCTATAGAATATCAACTATATTATTGACATAAACAACCATACTGGAATGAACCAGACCTCGACGCCATTGAACACTTCCATTCTAAGTTCATTCTTTGTGACTATGATGCCTCTGGTTAATTTAAACTTCTTGCAGAATTTTAGAACTGATCTGATGTCGCTCTGGCCTATAGAATTCTGGTATTTTACCTCTACAGGCATTGGTGTATTTTCAATGGAAACTATAAAGTCCACCTCTTCAACATCACGCCAGTAACTAACGTTTTCAAACTTCCTGATCAGATGGGTGAATACACAATTTTCCACCTGTACCGGTTCATCAACAGATGTGGAAATGGCATTCCTGAGCCCTGTATCTATCATATATACCTTCTTTTCTTTTTGCATGACCGCTTTTGATGAATAAGAGAAATAATTTACCATGAAAACAAGGTACGTTTCCTCAAGATACCTGACATACCTGATCACAGTTTCCACATCAATACCAAGAGCAGATGAAATTTTCCGGAAGCTGAACCTGTTACCGATATTCTGTGCAAGAAATACCGCAATACTCTCGAGAGCCCTTACATCCCTGACAGGATACATTTTTAAAATATCTTTGTAGATTGTGTCGTAGAAATACTGTTTCAATATTTCTCTGGATTTTCCAGCATCCTCATTAATAGTCCTCGGATAGCCGCCGGAGTAAAGATATTCCTTGAATAAGAGAATCAACTTATTATTGAATGGAAGGACAGCATTATAAGCATCTTCAAAGTTTTTGTAAGAAAAGGCTGTCTTTTCCATTCGTATAGTATCCCTGGCCTGTATAAATTCACGATACGAAAATGGATATATCAAAAACCTTAAATTGCGTCCGGTAAGAGCCGCAGATTCATCTTTTATGGCAAGCGAACTTGAACCGGATACAATGAACTTTATATTCGCATACTGATCAAAGTATTTTTTCAGCCACATCTCCCACCCTTTGAAATACTGGACCTCATCTATGAAGACATATATTTTCTGGTCTTTTACCTCTCGAAGGATGATGTCCTGGTATGATTCAAACAGTCGGATAAATAAATCGTCTCCCATATCCAGGGTTATTTCCGGATCATCAAGCGATATATACATGATATGCTTCGGGCTGATACCGCTTTGCAGGAGTGAATGTATAAGCTGGTAAATTATGGTTGTTTTTCCCGACCTTCGGGGACCTATGAGAGTAAGTATCTCCCGGTCATATATGAATTGTTCAATTTCACCTGTTTTTTCACGTGGAATTGTATCCCGATATTCCAATGGTATATCACCGGTTGTCCACCAGTTGTTAACCTGGAATAGGTATTCTTTCATAGGTATCCGTTTTGAGGTGATTGTTTATTAAATTGTCGGTTTAATCCAACGATTTTTCTCATTTATTGTCGTTTTTATATGACAATATACCAATTACAGCCTGCACATTACATTTATTAATTGTTACTGAGCATAAATAACCCATGCCTCATACCAGAAAAACATAGTACACTGCACAATTGATCACGGTCAGGGGTATCCCGATCTTGACAAAGTCCATGAATCTAATAGTATGACCGTATTTTTCGGCATTATGTATGATTATCACATTACTGGCAGCACCCAGAATGGTCAGATTTCCTGCTATAGTACTTCCTGCAGCTAATGCCATCAATTGTGGAACACCTGCGTCAGCCAGGGTCAGGATGGGCAGGTAAAGTGCCACCAGCGGCACATTTGAAATGAACTGGCTCAGGATGATACTGACAGCAAGTATCATCGGGGTTGAAGCTGCATCCAGCGGGACCCTGTCTAACTGGTACTGGAAAAAACCCGTATTCCACACACTCTGCATCAGTATGAACATTGATATGAAAAATATCAGGGTATGCCAGTCAATACGGGATAGTATCTTCAATCGTTGTGTGTGGGCCATGATGGGAATGGCTGCAATAAGGCTCATGTATGCCAGATCAAGGGTAAAGCTGGCATGGAACATTATCAGACCGATTTTCAAGAAGATAAGTGATACCAGCATTAAGAGAGACAACCTGGAAAGAAATGCCAGGCGGTAATCTCGTATTGGTTCTTCGGAATGGTTCAGCGCACCGCTTGTAAAACTCTGCCTGAAGCTCAGTTTTAATACTACAAAAGCCAGCAAAATATTGATTAGAGTGGGTAAGAACAGGTATCGTAAAAAAGTAACGAACAAATCGATAATGTTCCCATCAAGGGCTATCAGGAGATTCTGGGGATTGCCTATAGGGCTCATGACACTACCTGTCGTTATGGAAAATGCAAGAGCGAGCAGCAGCAGTTTTGGGGAGATACCGTGTTTTCCTGCAAGGTGCAGCATCACCGGAGTACCGATAATGGCAAGGGTGTCGTTCATGATAAGAGCAGATGCAAAACCCATGACCACCATGATGGTAAATACCAGCATATCCATGGACTTTGCTCTCCTGAATATTCGATAGGTGAGGTGACCCAGGTACCCGCTGTCTTCCAGGGACTGCCCGATGACGAAAACACCGAACAGGAACAGTAGTACGTCCAGGTTCACCGACCGTGCGGATTCTATGGGAGATATCTGCCCGGTTACCACAACACCTGCTGCACCCAGGGTCATTACCTGCCAGATAGGTAGCCGAACTTTTCCTATCTTCCTTACAGCGATGAGGATAAAGACCAGGAAAAGAATGAATATCGCAAGCACAGACCTGATATAAGGTCATACGGATTATATTAACCATCTCATCGTTACCGCAGAAAAATCCCTAAATACTTGCGGACGAAATGAATTATGGAGATTACTATGCCATTAGCCAGATTCATACCACAACAAAAACGCATGTCTACCACGGTAGGCGGAATGCTCATACTGGTCAGCGAGACCATGTTCCTGTTCTCATTGCTGAATTTCGTACTGGTGACCCGGATACAATACTACAACCCTGGTGATGCATACATGCGCCAGTTATTTCCCAGTTACCTGCTGTTCCTGGGAATCCTGGCTGCCGGGGCACTGCTGGTAATGATATTCGTGTATGTGTTCATATTACCCAGCAAGATGGTATTCTCGCAACAACAGGCAATAAAGGATGAGCGCAGCCCTACCCATAACCTGCTCATGGAAGTGCACAGGGAACTGGGTGAACTGAGGGACGAAATGGCCAGTCTTCGACAGTTGATAGATAAGGTTTAAGATAATTGGATTGTATATGAAGGTCGCTCACATAATGCATTTGGGCGAGCAGTGTCCCGATAGGGTAGCGGATATCCTTGAAGCCTGCGGAGTTTCAGACCCGGGTTCGAGTCCCGGTCGGGACGTCTTTCCTTTAGACCTTGATCATCAGAGCAGGAATTTCTCGAACCGCTCTTTGGGAGCCTTGCATATAGGACACATGTGCGGAGGCTCGGCCCTTGCGGCCAGGTAGCCACATACCGTACAACGCCAGACTGAGATATCTTTATCACTTTCTGCCACTGTCATGTCCACGTCCTCACCTTTGCCGAGTATCTTCTCCACAGGCCGCCTCTCGGGTATGGGGAGGTGGGGTCTTGTGCCGCGTATCCAATTTTCGTCTACGTATAACGTGCAGTAGCAGCATCCGAATTCCTCAAGGTCCGGGTCCCGGTAGTCACAGGGGCAGATAATATCCATATCCTTGGCAAGGGTACCTGAGGCAAGCCGGCAGGGACATGAGCGGTATCCATACCGTTTTTCGTTCTCGACCAGGCCAATGAGCAGGTCTTCGAGTATGACCGTATCAGATTGCATAGTATACCCGCCTTCATCTGCCAGCTGCTTTAATTCTGCGTATAACGCTTCTGTCTCTTCGTTCATAGTCCCAGCGCCCTGTCTACTTTCTCTTTATCATACCCAACTATTACTTTGCCGTTTATCACTGCAGTGGGAAAACTGATAGATGGATTCAGTTCCATGACCTTCATGAGGACCTTTTCCCGCTCGCTTCCAGATAATGTATCTACATCAATATAATCGAATTCAAAGCCGTTGTCCCTGAGATACTTTTTCAGGCCTTTGCAGTATACGCATGTGCTTAGTGTGTAAAGCATGATAGTGGTCATGGTTTGTGGAATCCCCCTGTGATGTTAACCTTGTTCCTGCTTTGAGTTAGACGTCATTACCTATTTATTTTACTACCGGTGATGCATCCTCATCAAATGGATTGGTCCTCATGGCAAGAGAGAACAGGTACGGGTAATTACCTTTCAGGTGTTGCATGTAATCCAGCCAGGAGTCGCCCAATATGGTATATGCCCGCTTGATATCGCCGCCCAAATGTGCACGGTCGCTATCTGGTAATTGTGTAACGTCTTTCCTGCTGGCCAGTTCTTCTGTAAGATGAAATACTGCACGGAGCAGATCGGTAAAAATTTCATGTTCCAGCAGCACAGGATTTTCCAGTAACCTTACCATGAAGTCCCTCTTGAACAAAAGGAACCGGCGTAGTTCTTCCAGGTCGATCTTTTGCATATCCACGCCGAATTCATAATTCCTCAGGTGTTTATCTGCACGGGAAAAATCCTGGTCTGACCAATCAGCAGTTATGATGAGACCTTCCCTAATCTCGTCCAGCCCCGGGTCATTGTCAGAAAGCACTGTGAGCAATCTTGTTCCGACCTCGCTGAAGAAAGCCCCGATTACCATGTTCAGTTTTTCCAGCCTAAAATGTTTTTCCTTCCTGTCAAGTAACTGGTGTATTATCAGGGTGACCAGCAGAACTTCGATAGGAACGAAGGCGATGTCTCCTATCAGGTATATGAAGATATGGTGGACATCATGGAAGATCAAATAATGTACGAAGTACCATAATGCTGATAACAGGACCAATGCCATACCGAACAGGATTTGCCATTTTATGTGTTTCATAGACTTATGTTCACCAATCAATCAACCTAACAGTAAAATTCATCAAATTTCATCCAAGTTAATCAATGATACATAAGGATAAAACTAATACATTAAAAAGTGACTTAATTGCCATACTTCAGCCATAACTTCATGATTTTTATATATTTAATAACAAAAATCCACAATGGTTTAATGATATTTACTATATCTTTCAATTTTATTTGATATTGTCTTGGCCTTTTTCTAATATAAAAACCTCTTTTAAATAAGAAATTAAAGATTAAATGAAATAAATGTTTCTTATACACTATCTGAAAAGATACTCTTAATTAGAACATTATTATCAACTTCGGCTCCAAGATAAGCAGCCTGCTATGTGATATCACATCAGCATGTAACCATATACTGCCCTTTCCACTAAATATTAGAAATCTCATGAGTACATTTCCCATAAATTTGATGCAAATACACACCGCAACATTTACATATATGTTACATACTATATTTGCATATGGACAAAGGATTCATAATAACCTACATAAAAAAAAGGAACTACTGGTGGCAGACAGGCAGCATTAACCCTGCTGATAAAGGAATCCAAAGACCCGATTATCTTGAGGATATCACGAAAATAGAACGCTTGGAAAGAATCACATGCCTGACCGGCATCAGGCGGTCCGGCAAGACCACCATACTTTTCCAGTATATAGATTACCTTCTTAAGAATTCAGATGCTCAAAGAATCGTTTATGTGAAGATGGACGACATCCTGGGAAAAATAGATAGTATCCACGATATCCTGGATATATACCACGAACTGACAGGAATAGACCCTGCGAGGGAAACCGTGTATTTTCTGCTGGATGAAATACATGCCCAGAAAGACTGGCAATTGCAATTAAAATATTACATAGACGCACATGCAAAATGCCGTTTTCTGATATCGGGGTCATCCAAGACACTGCTATATCTGGATTCGTCAGAAAGCCTGGCAGGCAGGATAAGCTTTATCGATGTATTTCCCCTGACATTCAGGGAATTCCTGAGGTTCAATGACACTCTGCCTGACATTCCTGTACATCGCTCTCCCATTGATTCCTTCAATGACATTGAAAAAGTATACCACAGCATCATCGAACACAGACATGAGATATTGCATGTGCTGGGGCAGTATTTCGACACCGGTGGATACCCGGAATGGTTCAAGATAAAAGATATGGACATGTGGTACAGAACGATAGTTGAAGATTATTTTGCGCTTATCCTGTTCAAGGATATTGTGAGCGTATTCAGGGTAAAGGACCCCATATTACTTGACAGGCTTGTGCGGGATATTGCAGTGCTGTCCACAAATCGATTCACCTATAAAGGACTCTCAGAACGCCTGGGTGTGGACAGGGAAACCCTGAAACTTTACCTTTATTATCTCCAGAGTTCAATGATGGTATTTGTAGCAGATGTATATACGCCGTCTCAAAAGGCAGTTGAGAAACGGCCAAAGAAACTCTATTTCTGGGAAGAAGGGCTTAGAAGAGCTTTGACCCTGGACAAAGATGATGGAATAACCGCTGAGAATATTGTTGCATGGCATTTGATCAAAAAGGGAAGCAAATCAAAACCGGCTTTTAAACCCTTTTACTGGAAAAATAAATATGAAGTGGATTTTATTTATGATGATTCCAGGACTGTAATCCCCATAGAAGTGAAATACCAAAAGCAGCCATCAACCTCCAAAATAAAGGGATTGATGGAATTCATAGATGTAAATGGGTTGAATAGGGGGATTGTGGTGACAAGGGATGCTTTTAAAATAGAAGAATTGGATGGCTGCAGGGTATTGTTTATCCCATTATGGCTGTTCTTGCTGTCAATGTGAATATATGATTATTCAGGTGCTCATCTACCTGAATTACACTTCACCCCGCTCTCATCAAAGCACCTGTTACATGAAGTACACTCTGCCTCCATAGCCCCTTCCCTGAACTTCACAACAATATCAGGCTCCCTGATAAGCGGCCTGCTCAACGACACCATATCAGCATAACCCCCCTCAAGCATTTCCTCCATCAAAGCCCGCGACCTCATACCCCCAACGAGCATAACAGGAATACCTACACCCTGCTTTATCATCCGGGCATAATCCCTGAAATACGCCTCCCTGCCAGGCACATTTATTCCCCGCCTGGACATCACCTCGCCGGCCTCGGAAATCCCGCCGCTCACCTCGATGGCGCACACTCCTGCCTTCTCCAGCGCGCCGGCAATCTCAACACACTCAGGCGCATCCAACCCCTTATCCCCAAAACCATCCGTGGCATTCATCTTCACCATTATCGGAAAGTCCTCGCCCACCAGCTCCCGGGCGCGCCTGATGATCTCTGCAATGATGCGCGTCCTGTTCTCCACTGACCCGCCCCACTTATCAGTACGCTTATTTGTGTAAGGTGAGATGAAACTGCTGAGCAAAAAGCCGTGTGCAACATGCAGCTGCACCGCATCGAAACTGGCGGCTTGCGCCCTGCAGACCGACCGGGCAAAATCCTCGATAGTCGCCAGTATCTGCTTTTCGGTCATGGCCCGGGGCATCTTTCCTGACGAAGTATCTTTTACTGCCGAAGGGGCCATGGTCTGTGGATACTCTGGCGTGACCAGAGCCTGCCTCCCACCGTGCACGACCTGGAGTGCTATCTTACTTCCGTATTTATGCACTCGCTCCGTGATTTTGGAGTACGGTCCGATGAACCGGTCATCATAGATACCTTGCTGGCGCTGGCTGCTCTTACCTGCCGGGTCCACATAGGAATACCCTGAAATAATGAGACCTACCTCGTACTTTGCCAGTTCCTCGTACATGTCGCCTATGGCTGGTGTGGGTGTACCGTCCTCCTCTGCCAGCCATTCATGAGTAGCTGAACGAACGAATCTGTTCGGAATGTGGAGTCCATTAATGTCTATGGGTTCAAAGAGCATGAAAAATCATCCTTAATTATTACATCCTTATATTCATCATATTCATTAACAGTAAGCATCGAACTATATCAATATGATGATATACATTATCCTTTATAGTATCATCATACTGATATGTTCAAGCGTGTCCTTTTAATAAAAATAGCAGTCAGGGGACCTTTAAGTCCCCTGTTTCCTGCCAAGTACTTTACCAAGACCAAGGGATATCCCCAGCATTAATAAAGTACCAGCCATGATAGCTCCGACCTCACCCAGCTTGCCCATCCCCTCAATGGAATAGTCAGGCAGGGGTGCCTCATATTCGATTGGCATCCGCTCACCGATGATCTCCTCAGCATGTTCCTCACTACCTCCACCCACCAGATTGATAAGGTTCTTATCCAGGCCATCGGGATTGCTGGATGCCAGGAACGGGGCCAGCACTGAAATGATGATCGCTATCACTGCTCCGGCTATGATAATCCCATTTTTGCTCACGCTGCCACCCCTACCCCCGGCACTGATCGTTCAGATACTACATCAGGTCTGACCGCCATTATCCTGTTCAAAGCAATGGCTGTGATGGCTCCTTCACCGACCACTCCGATAACTGCATGATAAAGCCCCATGAATAGCAGACCTTCCCTCAAAGGAAAGATACCAGCAAGAGACATCTGTACAGTACAGACCAGTGCCGCAATAACTATCGATAGCCATCCGGCAGCGAAAGAAGCTGCTGTCATCCCGATGCTATTTTTAAGGGTGTTATATGAATAGAATCCGATAAAACCTCCAACAACCCCCATATTGACAATATTAGCCCCCATTGCTGTTATGCCCCCATCTGCAAACACAACGCCCTGCACCACCAGTACCAGTGTAAGCAGCAGCACCGCGGCAAAAGGACTGCCAAGTATAATTGCTGCCAGGGCTGCACCCATCATGTGTCCGCTGGTGCCCCATGGTATGGGTATGTTCATTGCCTGTATGGCAAATATACCGGCAGCCAGGGCCGCCAGCATGGGTACTTTCATTTCGTCCAAATCTTTCCGCGCCCATTCAAGGGACTTTACTATAAAGACCAGGGCAATCAGCCAGTATATGATTGTCTGGCCCAGTGGTATTAAACCGTCTCCAATATGCATACAACTCGTCCTCCTATAATAATATTAGTGCTATTATTTAATTAACTAGTAACACTAAATTATACATTACCATTTATATATAAGTATTTTGTGTGATATTACACCTACATCGTATCAGTTATTCAATGAAAAATTTCATGTACAAAGAAATAGTTTTACAATTAGCAATTTAATGGAGATTATTTTACAATGGATACAGAATTATCACGGATAGGAGTTTCACTTCCTGAAAACTTACTTGAGAAATTCGATATTATTATACAAAACCGTGGATATTCTTCCAGGTCAGAAGGCATTAGGGACGCCATCCGGGGATATATCAGGTATTACGACTGGATGAGTAGCATTGAAGGTGACAGGGCCGCCACCATAACCCTGGCATACAACCATCATCAAAAAGGCATAGAAGACACGCTGAACAATATACAGCACAAGTACCTCGACATTATCCGCTCCTCAGTTCATATCCACATGGAAAATGACACTTGTGTGGAAGTGATCATCCTGAAAGGTGAGGCAGGAAAGATTCGGGAGATATATGAAAATATTGTAAAGAACAAAGGTATACAGCACGTCAAACTTGATACCATCAATCCACAGGAGATATAGCTATAGGAGATATAAGTTCAGGAAATACTGGGCTTTTTACTCAAATCCAGAACTGCACCAGTCCTATCAGGATAATCGTGGTTGAAAACGTCAGATAATCCCTTACTCCCACATTCTGCGTACCCACACACACCTGTGAATCTGCCGAATATGCCCGGCAGAGCATAGAGTAGTACGTGCGCTCACCCTGCTCATACGAACGGAGGAACAGGGAACTAATTGAATTTCCAATCTGTTCAAGTATCCACCGCTTGGGCACGTTTTTATTCCATATATCAAAACACCTGGTCTTCTGGGCAGTCCTGATGCGCCTAAGCATGCCCCAGAAGACGAACAGGTAGCGGACCATCATACTGAACAGTAGTGTCAGTTCAGCGGGCAGCCCCAGCCGGCGGGCACTGGCTACCATATCCCGCATCTGGGTGGTGGAAGACAGCAACACCACTGCAGTGACACATACCATAAACTTGGCGAAAAGCACACTGCCAAACAGCAGCCCCTCTGCGGTTACGGAGATGCCCGGCCCCAAGTTGTAGAGCACACTAAATTCAGTTATGAAAGGCTGCCTGATAAAGGGCTGAAGTACTGATATGCCCAGTCCGAATGGAAGTGCAAGTGCTATCCTTGCGGCCACATAGACCGGATTCAACCTTGCAACTATAATTAGAGCCACCAGGTATAACCACATGACACCCAGCCGTTCAATGGTGATAATATCAAGTCTGGGTAGGCCGACTGCATAGATTATGACGACCAGGGTCATCAACATTTTGACACGCCCGTCCATATTGTGCAACAGGCTTTCCTTGTATGATTCCCGCTCAATATCGTAAAGGGTGATGTACATGCCTAATTTCGCCTGCCTGCAGCCCTTAATATCTCATCCCTGGCCCCGTCCACGGTCAGTTCCACTGCCACGTCCAGTTCGGCTTCCTTTAACTTCTCCATCAACTGGGCCACCACAGGCAGCCGCAGGTGCGTCTTTGCTATCAGGTCAGTCCTGCCGAATATCTCCATAGGCGTTCCCTCACCAATAATCATCCCACCTGACATAACGCATACCCGCTGTGCAAATTCTGGTACCAGGTCCACTTCATGAGTGGCAATTATCATAGTGATTCCCAGATTCTTGTTCATTTCCATTATCAGTCGCATCAGCCGCCCAGCCGCCCCGGGGTCAAGGCCGTTGGTGGGCTCATCAAGTACCAGTACCTCGGGTTTCATGGCAAGTATCCCGGCAATGGCCACTCGCTTCTTCTCGCCGCCGCTCAAGTGGTGGGGAGCCCGGTCCTCGTAACCGGTCAGCCGTACCATTTCAAGCGCCCGCTTTACCCTACGCTCCACCACATCAGGAGACAGCCCCAGATTCATGGGGCCGAAGGCCACGTCCTGAGCCACTGTGGGTGAGAATATCTGGTCATCCGGGTCCTGGAACACCACACCTACGGTCCTGCGCACGTCCTTGATATTGGACCGGGTTATGGGCTGTCCTTTTACAAGCACCTGGCCTGATGTGGATTTGAGGATGCCGTTCAGGTGCTTGAACAGTGTGGACTTGCCTGCACCGTTGGCACCTAGCAGAACTACACGCTCACCTGGCTTTACAGAAAAATTGATGCCGTCAAGGGCTGTGGTTGTCCCACTGCGGTAGATATGTGTCAGGTCCCTGGTCTCAACGATATAGGGTGTTCCCCAGTCACGCTCTTCAGATACCCAGCCGTTGCCGTTACCATTACCATTGTCATTACCGTTACTGTCACTGCTATTGTTACTATTACTGTCCTTATCATCATCCATACTGGTATCACCTGCACCGCTGCCGGGTGTAACCATACGATTTTTTCCTGCAAATTTTATGAACAACATGCCCAGCACCAGCACCAGTATAGTACCTGCAACAATGGAAAACACTTCACCCACCCTGCCGAGTCCTGGTATGGAATAATCCGGCATAGGGGCACTGTATTGCATTGAAGCGTCCAGGGTGGCCTCCATCTTTTCTTCTCCCATGAGTATGACCATTGCCCTTTCGAGCCCGTCAGGGTTGGTGGATGCAATGTAGGGTGCTGCCACCGCCAATACCAGTACTACGGCCGCCACTGCAACCAGTGTATTTCTCGAAATGGGTTTTCGCTGCTCGAGATTCATGATATCAGGCCGGGAGCTCAGGATAAATTTCACCACCAGTGCTGTGATGAAACCTTCGCCGATAAGCCCGCTGACCGCGTGGAAGGTGCCCATGACCACCAGGGCTTCCACCAGCGGGAACGCACCTGCCAGATAGAGCTGCACGGTGGCAGTGAGCGCTGATAGCACCAGTCCCAGCCACGCTCCAGCAAATGATGCGCTGACCGTACCCAGCCTGCCTTCAAGCCAGCGATAGGTGTAATAACCTGACCAGCAGCTCACCAGTCCCATATTGAAAATATTGGCGCCCAGTGTGGTTAAGCCGCCATCGTAGAACACGAATGCCTGGACTACCAGCACAAGAGTGAGAAGCAGCAATCCCGCGTACGGGGACCCAAGTATGATGGCTGCCAGCACCGCACCTACCATGTGGCCGCTCGTACCCATGCCGATGGGAAGGTTAACGGCCTGGATGGCAAATATCCCGGCTGCCAGTACAGCCAGCAGCGGCGTCTTCATCTCGTCCATTTCCTGCCTGGCCCAGCGCAGGGACAGGTAAACCGGTGGAAGGATGAGAAGCCAGTATACGATATACTGGGGAAAAGGTATCAGTCCGTCTAGTATGTGCAAATGCCATTTCTCCTGTGAGGTTTATATTATACTTTTATAATAAAGGTTATAATTTGTGCTACGCGAATGTAGATTTGTAACACTGTTAATGATTGACAATGATAGATTTGCCTTTATAATAAGATTTTGGTAGGCAAAATATCATCGAACGTATTTAGCAAACAAGAACATGATACCTACATTATATACAAGAAACAACAAAAATGATTGCTGTGACTGATACACTGGTAATATTAACCGATTTCGTTTTAATCTTTGGATTGTCGGTCGGGATCGTGTTCTTATTTCATAAATTGAATATCGTTCCCATTGTAGGATACCTCATTTCCGGTGTATTGATAGGACCTTCTGTAATGGGACTGGTAAAAGACCAATTACTGATAAAGACTTTTGCAGAGGTCGGAGTTATTTTACTCTTATTCACTATTGGTATTGAGTTTTCACTAAAAGAGCTCATACGATTGAAGAAATTAGTTATCCTGGGTGGAGGGCTGCAGGTCATCCTGACAACGGCTGTCATAACCGTTATTGCAATGATGTTCGGGCAGTCCGCAGGATTATCAATATTCCTGGGTTTTCTGGTTGCTTTGAGCAGCACTGCCATTGTACTGAAGATCCTTTCTGAGAGAGGTGAAGTTGAAAGTCCGTATGGCAAGGTTTCGATATGTATTTTGATCTTTCAGGACCTGAGCATTATTTTTATGGTCCTCCTGGTGCCCCTGCTTGCCAGTAATACAGGCCTGTCTTTGGCTTCTATGCTCGTTTCAATTCTTAAAACGATATCTATCGTAGCACTATTACTGATATCCGGACGGTTCCTGATACCGGCCACATTATACCAGATCGTAAAAACCAGAAACAGGGAACTTTTTCTTCTTACCATGGTTTTGATCAGCCTGGGTATGGCCCTGCTGACATCCATGGCAGGTCTTTCCCTCGCTATAGGCGCATTCCTGGTCGGACTGATACTGTCAGAATCCGAGTTCTCGAATCAGGCACTGAGCGAGATATTGCCCCTCAGGGATGTATTCAGCAGCCTTTTCTTTATCTCGATTGGTATGCTCCTCGACATGGGTTTTGTACTCGACCATGCATCAATTATTGTACTGGTAATTATCTCAGTTATAACCATCAAGTTCCTGTTAAGCCTGATAACAACGGCATTATTAGGATATCCCTTCCACACCGCAATCCTGGTCGGACTATCCCTTGCCCAGATCGGTGAGTTCTCTTTTGTGCTTTCCTTGATAGGCATCCAATCGGGCTTGCTTGATATTGATATTTACCAGATATTCCTTGCCTCTGCTATCATCACTATGATGTTCACACCCTTTATTATCCAGGCCGGTCCCGGGATTGAGAAAAACATTCCACAATTAAGGCTACCGTCCTTAGCCATGTTTGGCAACCATATTGAAAAGGAACCCATCAGGACGTCACTTGAGAATCATGTGGTCATTGCAGGTTACGGTATGAACGGACGGAACCTGTCAAAGGTCCTGTCTGCAACAAATATCCCCTTTATTGTGCTTGAGATGAACCCTGAAACAGTTGTATCTGAAAAAAGGAAGGGGTTGCCGATATGTTATGGTGATGCTTCCAAAGAGGAGGTACTGAAACATACCAATATTTCAAAAGCGAAGATACTGGTCGTGGCCATATCTGATGCAGCCCATACCCGCATGATGGTCAGGACTGCACGAAAACTGAATCCCGGTATCTATATCATTACCCGCATACGATATCTCAGTGAACTGGAAGAACTGTACAAACTGGGTGCAAATGAAGTTATCCCTGAAGAGTTCGAGACTTCCATTGAGATATTTTCCCGGGTGCTGTCGCGGTACCTTATCCCGAGAGATGAGATACAGAAGAATGTGGAAAATGTACGCAAGCACGGATATGAGATGTTCAGGGACATCTACCATAAACCCAGGGATATCAGTGACCTGAAACAACACCTGATAGATATTGAGATTGAAACGTTTAGGGTCAAAGGCGGGTCTTTGGCTGCCGGCAAGACACTTGCAGAACTGGAACTCAGGAAGAAGTACGGATTTACTGCGCTTGCCATCCAGAGAGGAGAGGAAATAGTGAACAATCCACATGGGGAAAACAGGCTCTTTGAGAACGATGTGGTCATCCTGATGGGGCATAAGGGTTGTATTGCGAAAATCACCCCTCTTTTTACAGAGAACTCCTGAAAACATGTATTTCAGTCCGGTATTTTATCCGATCAACGCTCAAATTTCCCTATCATTTCTCCCTGTGCCAGGATGTGTCCTTTCATTGCCGATTCAAGCTGTGATCTGGTAACGCCGCTCTTCAGGTTCAGACTGGTGTCCAGGGCATATATCTTGAAGAAATACCTGTGGGGTTTTCCCGGTGGCGGGCACGGGCCGCCGTACCCTATCTTGCCAAAGTTGTTCTTTCTCTGAAGCGAGCCGTCATCCAGAGTATTATTCTTGGCCACGCCTGATGGAAGTCCATTCCTGCTGTCAGGAATATTATAGTAGCAGTAATTATTAGACAGCATCTATATACAGTGAAAAAAGGGTAAAATATGGGTTGAAAGACACAGAAATATTTTCCAAATGTATGAAATTATGCGCTAAAATGTTCGGGAACTTTGGCTTTTTCTGACCCCGCCCACCAGTACCATCCACTGCCGGATCCAGAACTTTATTTATACCGGGCCCACACCTCCGGGCTAATGGTAAAAGCACACTATTACAGGTCATTACTGTTCAAAATGTAATCCGCATTTGAGATTATTACTTTATCTTTGTCTTCTATTTCATCAATCAATGCTTCCACTTCTTTGGTTGTGAGGATGTCAGTTACTATCAAAGACTTAAGAAGCATGCTCAGATCAATGAATTTAATATCATAATGGTCACAGACTTTCTTGGCAGCCGTATCATTTGTAACAAAAACGCTATCCCGGTGTTTGCAAATGGATATGCATTCCAATTCACCAGGTCCCAACATTCGCCGTTCATCATGCAGTTTTTCTAAAAAACCTACTTCTTCTTGTCTAAGTAGTGTGACTTCGAATATATGGGAATCTGTTATATGATCAACGAACTCATATCCGCAATCCTTTGCCTTGAAAAGTTCATTATTGACTGAGGTTGGAATTGAAAAGTCTACTCCAGGGAATAATTTTTCCAAAAGGTCAAGCCGTTTTATCTTGCCAAATGTGCTGAGAACATCAGTATCAAAGACTAACGATGTCATTTTCTCAACTTATTAATCAGTTCAACGCCTTTGTCAAGCTCTTTTTTGCTTCTTGAGCCCACCTCTCGGCGAATGCCCCGACTTACAAGAATGTCTTTGAATTCGATGGTTGATACACCCACCATTTCAGCAGCTTTACCTATGGATATTTCACCTTCTTTGTAAAGTGCTATCACTGCTGAGGTTTTCAGTTCAGGTCTGACATTTAATAAAGTCCTGAATGCATCTTTTATTGCTTCATTGAGATTCGCATAATGTCCATCCCTGACCAATGCCTTCATTTCCATTTCAATTGTTGCAGGCAATACAATCATTTCGGGCATTTTTATCACTGTTCCATATTTGGTCTTCTGTATTATATATCATTGCATGTATGGGTTTTAGCATTGTAATTACAGTGCATTGGTAATATAACAGTTCTTTTTACTGGGAATTCCTGAATTCACTAATGCTGATCAACGCTCAAATTTCCCTATCATTTCTCCCTGTGCCAGGATGTGTCCTTTCATTGCCGATTCAAGCTGTGATCTGGTAACGCCGCTCTTCAGGTTCAGACTGGTGTCCAGGGCATACACCTTAAAGAAATACCTGTGGGGTTTTCCCGGTGGCGGGCAGGGTCCGTTATATCCTGTCCTGCCAAAGTCGTTCTTTCCCTGCAGGCTGCCATCGTCCAGGGTAGTGTTCCCGGGCATCGCAGCAGGCAGTCCCGTGCTATCGGCAGGTATGTTGTAGATGACCCAGTGGACAAAGGTCCTGCCCGGTGCGTCAGGGTCGTCCATTATGAGGGCGATGGACCTGGTACCTTCCGGGAGCCCTTCCCATGAAAGGGCTGGTGAGCGGTCATCTCCATCACAGGTATAATCAACTGGCATGGTACTGCCATTTTCAAAAGCATCCGAAAATATTGAAATTTGTTTCATTATAGCCTCCTCCTCTTTTTGGGTCCATTGTTCGGCAGGGTTTTCCTTTTCGGTTGGATTGCTGTCTCCCACTATAGTCATATTATTGACCGGAATCTCATCTCCTGCCATCTTCCTATCACCTGGCTGGTCGGATATGCATCCGGAAAGTGACACCAATAGTGCTATGACTAAGAATACCCTCAAGGTCAAAACCTCCCATCAATAGGTATTACTATTTTCATATTAAGGCTTATTGTTAAAAATGATGTCTGACTTAATTATAATTGAAAAACAATCATTTCCATTTTCGTTTTAAGCCTTTGATGTCATCAAAATCAGTGTCCTGTGAATAGATCATTTCTGCACCAGCTATTAAGGCAGTTGAAGCATGTATGGCATCTCTTGGCAAGATCCGGTATTCTCTGATAAGTTCAAGTGATTTCCATATCACGCTATCATCTACGTCTATAAAACGCATGTTCGGCAATGTAAGGAAAGCTTCAAGATTTTGTATAGCTATATCGATTCCCTTGACCTTGTTGATCTTATAAAATACTTCATCAAATGTAAGATATGACGTACAGGCCGGCATCTCTTCATTCTGTATACGTTCCAGCACTTGTCTTGACCAATCCCCGATATCAGTATCATCAAGGATGGCGTAGATTATAAGGTTAGAATCTAAATAATTCACCCTATCCTCTCTTCCAGTTCTTCATCATATGCTTCATGGGGATGAAGTTTTAGCTTCCCCATACCTTTAGCTGTTTCCCTGAAAATTGATATAGCATCGATTGGCGGGTTTTCAATTTCCAGTTTGTTATCTTTTAACTTGAATAACACCCTGGACCCTGGATAGATGTTCAGAGCATGCCTGAATTCCTGGGGAATCACTACCTGGCCTTTTGGACCCACTTTTTTTATGGCTTCCATGTACAACAACCATAGTTTGTTTAGTATAACTTGTATTTATACCTGCGTGCTCATCAAAAGTTTAATCACGGCATCCACCTGCCCCACAGCTGTCCCGATATACTTTTCATGGGGGTCTCGAGCTGTGATTTGGTGGCACCGTTGTTAAGCTAAATGGGGAGAGCATATTTATCAAATATGCTTTTCACAAGAAAATCCTCTCTACGGTCGGATTACCTTGAGTACAAAAAGTTATACGTTATGTACTGAAATAAACTCTAGAGAATGACACCCACCATTAACCCAACAATGATCGCGATCGTAAAACTGAGCAAAGTCCCGATCAGGATATATTCGCCAACATCGCGCGATTCATTGTACCTGAATATTGATTTTGCAGCCACCAGTAGACCGATTGCCTGATATTGTTCCAACAGGACAAGGGTCAGAATAAGAAAACGTTCCAGCCTGCCTATCCACCGTCCGGCATTTTCCAGGCTCTTTTCTTTGATGTGTACCGGTTCTTTATCGATAATTGCCATTCTCCATTTTTCGGTCAACTTACTGATCAACACGCTCCCGGGCCATATCACAATAATGTACGCTGCAATGATCACCCATATCTTTGTGCCGGGAAGGAATACCTGCCCTATCACTGCCATATCTTCAGGTCCCGGATGTATTATCCAGACCCAGGTGGCCAGGATGACCGTGAAATGCCCGAACTGGTCCAGTAAAAATGACCGGATATTGTTCTCATATTTTGCCTTCAGGCCATCAATGACAATATGCGTGGCAGCAACCACGAAAACGATCCAGAACAAACTCCACAGTCCCGAGAACAGATAAGCAAGAATTCCTGCAACTGCCCCATGCATGTAGAGGTACCGTGAATGCCAGCCGTCCTTGATCCTATGGTTCACCCATGAATCGCTCTGGAATACAAAATCAGTAAGAAGATGAGCAATTATTAAACGAATGAGTAATGATATCTCCATTTCAGCCAACATTATAATCATCCACCATTATTATTCTCTATTATAAGTTCATAGCCTTATATTGAATGATCTCTTTGAAACGCTCCAGCAATGCCTGAACTGCCCAGGAGCCGCCCGTTCTCAGACGCTGGAACACCGCAGATTGGCTTATTTTTAGCTGTTTTGCGATTTCATCCTGTGTATATCCCTGTACCTGGTACATTATTGCTTCGGCCTGTTCCCGGGTCCACCGGTGACTTAATGCATTCAGCAGGGCGCATTCGGTTTGCAGTTCTTTATCAGTTTCAGGCCATGGGGTCTTAATGGTTAAATTCCGCTCTCCCTTCTTCATCCTGTCAAGTTCCATGCCAGAGTTCCTGAAAGCCTCACCATCACCTTCACCGACCTTATCTCTGGGCAGGTATTCTATTTTTCCCAGGCCAATGGCTATCCTGGCATCCAAGCGGACATTCTTTTCTATTGGATTTGAAAGCAGGTTGGTACGGATCATTATTGCGGCTTTGAGAGCTTCTTCGGGCCTGGACAATACCCCCTGAAAACTATCACCCCTGTGGATTGCAAAGTGTGATGCAATGATACCAGGAGATTCCACTTTTTTGAATGAATCTTTCAGAACGGACAGGACGTCATCACGTTTAGTCTCGATTTCAAACCGGGATGACCCGACCAGATCACCTGTCAAAACTGCGAATAGTTTTCCATCCACCGTGTATCTACCTTCCTGATTTGATACTCTTTTTCAGACCAGAGTACGCCTGATTATAATGTTACAACCATTTTGTACTCAATTATATGTTTACAACCATATTATAGTGCATTATAAGTGTATAACATTATTATATGCTATTATAATTACTTAACATTATTATACATAATTATAAGTATATAACATTATTATAAGCAATTATAAGTATACAACAATATTATTGTTGTCAACGGCGGTCTAGAATTCCCCATTTGTGGCGGTGTAAAAATCCCCACTTATGACGGAATTAAATTCCCCCCATGTATAGGTATCCTCTGCATTTCGAAAAACGATATCCAGTAAAATCGCTCAAAATCCTTAACCAATGACCAAAGAATTGCATTTCATGAGTGATCGGTTAAAAGATTTTATACCTTTAACTCTTGTTACAGCCCCAAATATCAAACCATGTGTTGAGTCAATTATTTACGAAAACATCTTATGATTGATGTTAGAGTATTGTGTGTAAACCAGATTAACTACTGAAAACTCAAGAGTCTTGGTCAGCCATGGCAGTAAAATCCTCACCTATCCACCATCTTCGTCGCACCCTTACAATCCTCAACACACATCCCGCACCCGATACACTTCTCAGGGTCCACCACAGGCTTTTCCATAAGGAACACATTTATCTTCCTGCGTGTAATGGCGCCCTGCTTGCATACATCAGGCAGGGGGCACATGGGCGAATTATCACATTGGTCGGGGTCTATATATGCTACTTTGTTAGTCATGGTATCACTCACTCCGGAGGTCTGGAACACACTACCAGGTAATGGTACGGTCCTGCTTCCCTTGTCTCGACCAGTTCAAATCCGTTCAGCCGTACTATCTCTGTCACATCCAGTTCAGAGAACCTGTGTTCTACAGGCGGTCCCATCAATGTTTCTTCCTTTTTCCAGTCAACTACTGCCAGGATGCCGTCACGTTTCATTATCCGCAAGACTTCCTTAAGTGCCATTGAGTGGTCATCAAGTTCATGGAACACGTTTGACATGAACACCACATCAGCAATCCCGTCACCTACCGGGAAACTGGATTCACCTGACCTCAAAGGCTTGAGATTGTCAATGTTATCGGACCTGGCCCTGCTTAATAGTGCTTCCACCATCTCATCAAGTATATCCAGGGCATAAACCTCTCTCACACGTGCGGCCGCAGGGAGTGCAAAATACCCGGTACCAGCACCGATATCCACAAAAACGGTGTTTTCATTCAGGTCAAGCATGTCCAGGATAGCATCGGGATTGAGGAACTTCCTGCGCTGGGGGTCATCCAGCACAGAAGCATTTTTCGTATCGAATTTGTGTGACATATGAATCTCCATGAAATATGATGGTCAGCCATAGTATATATTGCTTTGCAGGGTTTTGTGACTAGTGCACACCACCGATTGCATCCATCTGACAAATACGTCCACCCTCATAGGGTATGACCCCCCGTCATGCGCATATCCTATCCTGCCCTTTCAGATACACGATGCAGGGTGCAGGTATCAGGGTGAAACTTCAAGGTTGTACTGCCAGACCCATGATCATCCCGCAGTAATACTTTCACTCCGCTCTTGGCTCTCCTATATTACCCGGCGAGTCAATCCATGATTGTACAAAAAGTACGGGAAGGAATTGCAGCGATCACTCTTTTTTCCGTCATTCCATTCCTTCCCACTCCCCTCAATGATCTCTCACCCTTTCAACAGGTTGCGGTATGATTTCCCGATCAGGTCATCGACCATGACGCCATGCTCCTTAGCCACTAATATCCCCAGTACCTCAATAGTGAACAACCCGGCAGTCTCACTGCGCTTCTTGTTGATACTCGCCACAATAGTCCGCTTTTCAAGACCGGTTTCGGCCATTATCCTATCAACTATCTGCTCGAACACGTCCTTTTCCTGGAATACCGACGCATCAGGCTTAAATCCCATCGGTATCTCCACATCATCCAAACTGAACTGTGCCTTTAGCATCCCCCCATCCCTGGCTATAATGCCATTATCCACGGCTGCCTGCACAAAAGCCTTGGCAGTATCAGGTTTGAACCAGTTAAGGTCCATGGACAGGGCCATGACAAATTCACTCTCCTTTAAACAATCAGTCCCCTTCCTTTTAAAAGGCTGGGCAGCGGTGAACAGCATATCGCTCATAATGTCCCCTACAAAATACCGTCACCGGTAATGATAAGTTCTACTGACAGACCTTCTTCCCGTGAGCGGTGTTTCACCAGGATAGCCCTGCGCCTGTTATCCCCTGTCCTCTCCATCCTGATTATGGTCTTTGAAATATGTTCTATAAGGTTACCCCCCAGAGGACAGACTCCTCCGGTTTTGGTATCAGTGTAGACCTGGTTCGTGATAACCACTGACATATCGAATTTTCGTGCCAGTCTGTGAAGTCCTGCCATCTGTTCGACCAATTTACGCCTCACACGTGCATTTCCTTCATCGTCAGGCGACAACCCGAACCGGTAAAAGAGGGTTGCTGAGTCAACGATCACCAGCCCGATACCGGTACCGGCCAGTTTTTCAACATCCACCACCGCCGAATATTGCTGCTGGAAATCCTTTGGCTCATAGATGATAAGGTCCTTTGCAAGCTCTTTTGCATCCTTTTTGGCCATCTGGCTGAACCGTTCAGCTGAGAATCCTTCAGCATCAATGATCACAACCCTTTCCCCGCCCCTGATACAATGTACTGCAAGTTGTGTACAGATATTAGTCTTGCCAGTACCGGATGCACCGTAAACCTGCGTGATTATGCCGCGTTCAATGCCTCCGCCAAGCATCATATCCAGTTTATCACTTCCCGAAGGCATACGCTTATCCTTTGCATCATTATTGTTATTTTCGTTATGGCTATGTGCTGTCAATGTTCATACCCCATTGTTCATTACAGGTCTTTGATGGTCAATAGTGAAATTCCCTCGGTCTGCTCCATCTCTATTGCCGGTTCACCGGTCAGGATCCAGCCATTTTTGGCGGGCAATGAATTCATGTATAATTTCATTATGTTCACATCATCGGATGTGGGTGTATCAAGGTATTTTATCAGTACACTGTCATCCCCATTATCGGCAAATGCATCAAAATCATGAGTTACTCCCCCGGCATCGATAAATAGGATGTCCCTGAATTTCCTGTACCGTTTCAATTTGTTCAATGCCAGTTCCACCAGTTCCTGAGGTGATTCTCCATAGATAATACCTGACCGGGCCTTATGTTGTTCTTTTTCATCAACCTGCATGGCAGGTTCAACTGGCAGGTCTAAGAGTTCCCTGAAGAATACATCAGGTTCAAGCCGTACGAACGTTTCATCTGCTATCAAATAGACAGAAATAATGTCACCTATTGTATCAGGGGTCAGATTGCCCTTTTTCAATAGTACTTCCTTTATCATCGGAGTAAAGGTATCGGTAAAATCCTTGATATCATGAAGAGGTATCCGTATCGCTATTCTCCTGTGGGGGCCTCTTTCATAGACCATGAACCCGAACTCCCGCTCAAGTTCATCTTTCATCGTATTGACAATAAGCTCCACATTACGTCTATCGCCTAACAGGTCTTCAATAAGATTGCTTTGCACTTTTATGGATTTCCTGCCGGCCACCATCACTATAGAATCAAGGTACCGGATATCCTCGATATCCATTTCCAGTAGCAGGTCCTTGATGCTCTGTATTACATCCGAATCTTCTGCGGGTGCCCTGAATACCAGTATCCATTCACCGGCCACTCTCACGGTTCTGGATTGATGGGATTCACTTACTATATCCTTTAAATAATTTAACTGGTTATTTTTCAAATCGAACACCCGAGAGAATGAAACGTATGCTGTGTGATATTGAATAGTGATGTTAATAATATAGAAATAGTTTATCAAAAAGTATTATGTACGGTTGCAGTACCAGAATAAATGATATTGGTCAAAAAAAACGGGAGCATTTGTAACAAGAAAATCCTCCCTGCAGCCGGATTGACTTGAGTATAAAAAGTTATTCTTTTATGTACTACGACAGAATCCTCCATTTCAGTAGGTTGACTCGACAAACAATACCTGTCCATTCCCGGGTATAACTTTTAAAAAAATCCCTCGTCACAGCTCAACGATACCTTTTCGTGCAGATTTGACAATCAAGATACCGGTACCGACATCAAACTCCAGTGTCCGGCCATAATCATCTCCGGTATCCTCTGCAATTAATTCAATATGCAATTCATCCAGTTTCTTCTTTACTGCAAGAATATTCTCTTCTCCAATCTTCAACTGACCGTTGCCATTACACTGGAACATATGTGCTCCTCCAGCTATCTTTGCAACTAATGCCGTTTTGACGGCTCCGAGTTCCTTCATTTCATGTACCATCAGGTCTATCGAAGTGTCTGCATATTTTGCCAGATAATCCCGGCCGTTACCATTGGCAATAGTTGAGCGTGCCCTGCTACTATCAGGTAGCATAATATGTGCCAGCCCTCCAACTTTAATTCTTTGGCTATAGAGTGTAACTCCTACACAGGAACCAAGACCCACGGTAACCAGACGGTACTCTTCTTTGGCAACCTTTACATCTGCCATCCGGACAATTTTTAGCGGTTTCATGGAATCGTTTTTTTTAAGATTTTGCAACTACTTAGCAATCTCTTAGGATTTGCTCACATTTTTTTCTTCGAACATATCAAACACATTCTGCAATTTATCAGGGTCAGGGAACATAAGGATTGTAAAGTTTATATCCATGCCAACGACACAGAACTTGTTCTTGAACATGATAACAAAATCCCCACTATTGGCAGCTTTGATCAGCGCATGGTCAATAATGGAATCCGCAAAATCATATCCGAAAACCGGTGTATTATGTGAAAGTTCGATCGAGAACGTGTTTGCCCACGTGTCAACGAACGATGAGGTTACGATATTTCCAATTTCAATTACAACGGATTTTTGCATATCTGTGAACATCTCATCTGTTTCTTCATCTGCAAAATCAGCAAGCATTACATTTGAGAGTTCATTAACACTATCAGTGGTCATAAGAAACAGCATGGTCCCTGAGATTGTCCCAACAAAATTTGAATAGAGGCCAACCATTTCTTTATTGCCTACGATCTGTGGAATTGAATATATGGATATCAGGTTCGCTGATGTCACATCCATTTCAACATCGGTACCCAACAACTCGGTCAGAGAGACCATGGCCTTTTGAGCACTTTTATCACCTATTTTTTTGATCTGATGGAGTTTTTCTACTTCGCTTAGTTTTTGAATCATTGGTATCGCCTTCTTAATGTTAAAGTGCTAACACACTTTCAATTTCCTGCAGGACTTTTGCAGCCTTGAATGGTTTCATGACATATCCTTTAGCACCTGCATTTATTGCCTTTTTCATCTTTTCTTCCTGACCAACTGAAGTACAGATAATTATTTTCGCATCTCCATGTTTTTCTGTGATAATAGATGTTGCCTGAATTCCATCCATGTTAGGCATGACAACATCCATAGTCAACACATCAGGTTTCAGTTCTTCATACATTTTGACGGCTTCGACCCCGTCACTTGCTTCACCTACAACAGTATATTGCGGTGATAGTAGCTTCTTCAGGATGCCACGCATAAACATCGAATCATCTACAATCAATACACTAGCACTCATACGTATTTTCCTCCTGGGAACAGTAACTTGTCAAGTATTTCACTTTTATATCCATTTAAAATATTCAGTACCATTTTTTCAGTGAACATTATTTATTCCTGTAATGTTACGAACTCACGTTTTTCCAGAGACATTAAAGCATATCATCTTTTTTCATTAAGTCCATAGTTTCTATCCACCGTTTTCCAGTATCCGATAACCTGTAATATGCAGTCCCATCGAAGTTTATCGATTCTACCAATTCTACTCCGATTAGTGAATTCGCTTTGTCGTACCTGTGTCCCATACCACGCAGGCCACCAATGACGTTGGTAGAATCTATTTTGGTATGCCTGGAAATATCGGATGGATATGATGAATTCGGATAGATCTTGTATAGGTACATCATGATCTCCGTCCTGACCCTGCTCTTTTTAAGTGAGCGTACTATTTGGGGATGGTGGATATCTTTGAATATACCTATATCTGAATTCATAATACTCACAATACTAATTATAATGATGACAATATTTAAGTGTTTTGTCCTGATACATAGAGTATAACTTTTTGTACTCACGTTAATCCGACCGTAGGGAGGATTTTCTTGGTAATGCTCAGACAAAAACAGTTAGAACAGTTTATACAAACAAATCATAGGATTTTGCATATGTTCAGGAATTGTCCGGACATTCTCATAACAACAATCAAGTATGTCGGCTTTTGCGCATTCATGAAATCGGATTACCTTGCTGGTTTGTTCCAAAATCACACTTTCAGGACGCCGACGACACACAACTATTAAATAGCATAAAGATGATTATTATATTTGAATTTATTTTAAAGTAAAAAAACAATGGCAGATTATTACCCTACTCGAGGATATGGATATGGATATTTCAGATTCACAATTCAGACATAACATTAAATCATCCCTTTCCGATATCACCGCCGGTTTTATTTTAATTATCGTTTCGATTTTAGTGTACTTTGAGATGTTCTATGTATTGAGAGACCCATTTCTCAATTTAACATTGGGACTATTATTCCTTTTTATCGCTTACATCAGTACTGATTTAGAGGGATTTGATAATTTCAAGGAAAAATTCTTGAATTTTGATTTCAACGGTCTGATATTAGGCCTGACACTTCTGACAGTTTCTGCTCTTGGGATCATTGGACAGATCAATCTGATACGCATGTTTTTTTTCCCGTTAATACCAGGGTCCCTGCTTATCCTTGTTGCTTTTGCCAGAATATATTTTAAGATCAATGAACCCAATATTGCCATTAACAGGATGAGCATTAGTGGATCCCTGGGTGGTGTAATTTTATTACTCTATTCCCTCCTGTTGTATGTAGACCTCCCATCACTGGCATGGAACCCGCTGTTCCCGGTCCTGATCGCCGGTATACTATACCTGGTCATGTATGCTAATGTCATTCCTGAAGTCAAGACCCATGAGGAAGGAATGCATAATGTCGTAGTCTGGATGGAAGATATTGAGGAAAAAATCGCAAATGTATGGAAAGAGTTTGAATCGGTAAAATTCAATTATAGAGACCCTGAATTCCAGAAAAGTCTGGAGCATCTTGACGTCATATATAATAGTCTTATCCAGATAAAAGAGATCAATGATTACGTTAAGCAAAGCATGATGCTTGATGAAGAGGAAGCGTTAGCAAATGCGAGCAACAACATAGGAGGTCCGGTTGATATTTCCCGGTTAGGTGAAGGAATAATCGAACCCGAACCTGTAGAAGTGAGGCCGAAAAAATCCGTAAAGGAAGCTTTGAATGCATCAGAGTTCATGAAATTACCGACAGAGATGGACTCAAAAGAACTGGAATCTTTAATATCAAGAACTGCAGACCAGATATTATCGGATAAGACGTTCCAGGAAAACCTCCAGAAAGAATTTGACTCGGAAGGATTGAGCAGTATAATCAAAGAAGCAAGGGAAATGCGCGATTCCTTCAGAAAGACCGGAATATAGGTTTGTGTTATTTTCAATATAATTTAATTGACCAGAATCGTGCTGTTTAAAACATTTTCTAATGATTTGGTAATCATTTCATTACAGGATTCAACGATAGGTTTTCCATGTCCGGGATAAATAGTTTTGATGTTGTAACGACTGATTCGTTTTAGTGATGTGACAAACTCTTCTGTATAGGAACCCGTTTTCGTATATATAAGTAGTTGATTATCACCTGTAAACAAGACCCCTTCATCCCTGCAATAGAGACTGATCGAATCGCTGCTGTGTCCGGGTGTATGGATAGCTTCGAATAAACGGTCACCCATTGTGATAATGTCCCCGTCCTTTACTATATTATCCACGCCATCCAGAGATGAAGAATAGGCAAATACAATAGGTTTAAACCTTGTCCTAACAAGTGGTAAAAGGCTTGTATGGTCATAGTGGTTGTGAGTTATTATAACCTGTCCGATCCGTTTCTTCCCCACCCCCGTAGAAGCATTTTCTATTATCTGAATCACATCAGGGTCTCTGCCCACATCAATCAGGGTGTTGACATCCTGTATAGCATTATTTGTACCTCGTATCAGATAAACATTCGAAGTATATTTTTTACTGTCACGGGTAAGGTTTTGGATAATCATACAAAGCCACATTAATATATTTGTTCTTGTCAACTTCAAAGTTAATCATATATGGCAAGCTGCCTGTCAGGAGGAATTAATCCATGTTTTACCATGAGTTAAAGGGTCTACCCTATCTTGCGAAACACCTGGGCATTTGAAACCACCTGTTCAAACATACCATCAAGTTCAACTGGCATTTTTTGCGTCTGCTCAGTAACAAAAAACCCATTTTTTTCCAATGAATTATGGAACATCCTGATAATATCGATACGTTCTTTTTCATTGAAATGAAGCAGCACATTCTTACATACAATCAATACATTATCCTTACGTACAGGTTCCAGAGAAAGAAGGTCATGTTTCTGGAAATCAATACATTTTCTGATTTCATCGGTAATTCTAAAATAGTCTGTTTGACCAGTCGGCTCAAAATACTTGTTGAAAATATCTTTTGGAATTCTTCTGAGTTGTTCCACCGGATACTTGCCTTCGTAGATAATCTTTTCAAAAAGATTACTGTTGTCGATATCAGTAGCATGCAGTTTAACATTCCTGAATACCATTTTGCCCATATTCTCCTTTAATGTAATTGCAAGTGAATAGGGTTCCGGACCCATTGCACACCCCGCATCCCAGATATGGATAAATCTACGGCTTATCAATTCTGGAACGACATACTTCTGTACCATATCCAGGGTTTGCATATCCCTGAAAAAATAGGTAAAAGCCATGTTACAATTTATCTCTTAAATTGAACAGGCCATCAATATCAATAATCGGCACTACATTGCCGTCTCCGAGAATCGTGGCGCCAGAAAAACCTTCAACGTGCTTTAATGTGTTATCGAATGATTTAATTACAATCTCATGCCGGTCAATAAGTGTATCTACAATAAGTCCAACCATCTGGGAGTTTCTCTCAATGACTACCACATAGATCTCAGTCTTGAAGGTACGGTCCTCACCAAACAATTCACTTAGATCCAATAACGGTAATACTTTATCATGAATAGTGGTGGCAGGTTGCCCATTGACTGACTTCAGGTTTTCTTTTTTTACAATAATGGTGGACAATATGTTTGAAATGGGTATGGCGTATATCTTATCGTTCAAACCCACGATAAGTGCTTGAATTATGGCCATGCTTATTGGCAAATGGAGGGACACTTTAGTCCCGAGACCAATAGTGGAATTAACATTGATAGACCCGCTCAGGGATGTTATCTTTGTTTTAACAACATCCATCCCGACACCTCTGCCGGAAACATCAGATACGCTTTTTGCCGTGGAAAAACCTGGCCTGAAAATCAAGTCAAAAGCCTCTTCATCACTTAATTTTGCTGCCTCTTCTGCGGGAATAATTTCTTTTATCACAGACATTTTCCTTAACGCATGGGGGTCGATACCCCTGCCATCATCCTCAACATTGAATATGACACTCTGTTTATCCCTAAAAGCAGTCAAATGTATCGTTCCGGTCGGTTTCTTACCAAGGTTTAAACGTTCCTCAGGTGATTCTATTCCATGGTCAACGCAATTCCTGAGCAGATGAACCAGCGGTTCTCCGATTTCATCAAGCACTGTGCGGTCAAGTTCGATATCGCTTCCTTCAATAATCAATTCAATGTCTTTGCCAACGGTTTTTGATAAGTCCCGGATCATTCTTGGGAAACGGTTAAACACCCGTTCGACAGAAACCAGTCTCATCTGCATGACCTGATTCTGCAGGTCTGTGGTCAGGATATTGAGCTGGTCCAGTATCTCTTTCAATCCCGTCACCTTATTCTCACTGCCAATTTGCATTAATCGTATCTTACTTATTACCAGCTCACCTACCAGATTCATGAGGTCATCAAGTTTCTCAATTTGCACCCTCACGCCTTGATTGCTTTTTGACACAATTGCACTTTTGATTATTTTATCACTTTGTATTTTGGCTGCAGGAGCAACTGTGCTGGCATTGAGTCCATTTTTATCAGTTTGCGCTTGTTCTGGCTTTTTATCGATCAAAATAAACTCTACGATTTCAACTTCCGGTATCAACTGCAATTTGTTTTGTATCGTTTCCGGTTCTATATCGCTGCTTAATGATATTTTGAATCGCAGGTCGAATTTTCCATTTTCAATCTCTATTCTTGGTGGGGTGGTATCAATGATTTTACCATATTCTTCCACAGCTTTCAGGATCATCAATGCCCGGACAGATTTTAAAGCGCAGTCTTTTTCCAGCAGAATGTCGAATACACTATATTCTAAGACATTCATTATTTCATCATCAGAATCGTCTTCCTCTTCCCCCGGATGGGAGGGAACGGCTTCATCAGAGGTATCAATGTCCATATTCTCGATGGTACTTCTCAATTTATCGGATAGAGGTTTAACATCCAGTTTGCTTAACTTGCCTTGCGATACATCATTTACCATATCCTCCAGGATGTCAGCACACTCAAATAATACATCAACAGTCTGGGACGTGGCATAAACATCCCCTGCCCTCAATATATCAAGCACATTTTCCATTTCATGGGTGAGATTTGATATATGTGTATATTCCATGGCTGCAGATGAACTTTTCAGGGTATGGGCTGAACGGAATATGATATCAAGAATGGTACGGTCCTTGGGATTTTTTTCCAGATCGAGAAGTGCCTGGTTAATGATCTGGAGGTGGTCTCTTGCTTCGGCCTTGAAGTCATCCTCGTATTTTGACATATCCATACTTTCCACCTCACAACATATTCATTATCTCTTCAGGTATAGAGGAGACCGGCGCTACTTTATTTACACAACCCTTTTCAATGGCTGATTTTGGCATGCCGAATATTACACAGGTTTCTTCGTTTTGTGCAATCGTTTTCCCCCCGCTTTTTTTAATAGAACACATTCCTTTTGCACCATCATGTCCCATTCCTGTTAGGAGTACCCCTATGGTATTGGCACCATATACATCCACCACTGATTGCATGGTCACATCCACTGATGGCCTGATGCTGTTTACTGGCGGATTTGTATTTAATTGGATAATGTCTTTATTATCCAATCGTGTTCGTTTTACGGTCATATGATAACCCCCGGGAGCTAAAAACGCCATACCTGGCCTGATCATATCTCCTTCTTCTGCTTCCTTAACATCAAAAATACATATTGAATCCAGTCTGGAAGCTAATGATTTTGTAAATTCAGCAGGCATATGTTGAACGATAAAAATTGGGGGAACATTTTGCGGTAATCTCTTTAAGAGTTCCACTAACGTTTGCGGTCCTCCGGTGGATGCGCCAATAACTATCACTTTCGTAGAGTTTTTCATTTCTACCCTGGGAAGGGATGATGTTCTACCTGGCTGGGTCGTATTACTATTTACTTTAGCAGCAAGCTTCACTTTTTCAACAATTTGAGCTGAGATAGTATCAATATCAAGTGACAGTGAACCGGAAGGTTTTGAAATAAAATCAACTGCACCTATCTCAAGTGCCTTAATAGTGGTGTATGTACCTTTCTGTGTGAGGTTACTTAGCATTACAACCGGTGTTGGATTGCTTTTCATAATGCTGGAAAGAGCACTCAATCCATCCATTTTTGGCATCTCAACATCCATTAGAATCACATCAGGTCGTAATTGTGCAACTTTATCGATGGCTATCAATCCATTACTGGCTGTATCAATTACTTCGAGATTGGGATCATTATTTATGATATCTGAGACTACCTGTCTCATGAAGGCTGAATCATCTACGATCAGTACTCTTATCATTTTATGCGATTCTCCATTCCATTACGCAGTAAAGATTTGACATGGGTCTCATATAATAGTTAGAATTTATATGTATTGTGTGCAAAATATGATACTATATAATAAAGTGATTTCGAATCAATCGGGTAGTTCCTTTTTGACATGATTGATTTTCTCTTTATTGTCAATGTACACACAGATAATAAAAAGGTGCGAATCGTTATCCTCAAAACTGGTAAGGCAACGATTTACCAGAAACATTGCTTAAACATCTTCGCTAACTGTTTCTTGTTCAAGTACATCACTTGTATCCAGATTGTCTAACTGTTCAAGTTCTTCTCCATTCATAATTCTATGAATGTCCAGAAGAATCAGCAATCTATCATTCATTTTACCTATTCCACGTATGTACCTTGTGTCTACATCATTTGCTACGATTGCAGGTGTTGGTTCAATGTTTTTCTTTGGCAGCTTAAGGACCTCATTTACTGCATCCACGGTAATACCCAGAGTTAGTCCATTTATTTCTGCCACAATGATACGAGTATACTGGTCTATTCCTTTTTCCTCAAGTCCGAATTTTTTCCTCAGACTGATTACTGTAGTAACCTGACCTCTCAGATTGATAACACCTTCTATGTAGTCTGGAGCTCTCGGAATTTTAGTGATCTCTTCCATTTTTATTATTTCCCGGACCTGACCGATTTCAACTCCATATTCTTCATTATCAAGACCAAAGATCACAAGATGCATATCATCTGCCATTGAATTACTATTAATAGACATAATTTAAGTCTCCGTAATAAAATGACCAATCACCTGATGTCTTACTATTATCACATCGTAAGGGGTATCCGGTGATTGATAACATTTTACCATTTATTATACCTTCACCCTGCACTGGTCAAAGTGAAACGTTCAAGAGCTTTTTGCAATTCAACTCCCATATTCGCCAATTCCTGCGCTTGTGAGGTTATTTCTTCCATTGATGCTGTCTGTTCTTCGGTTGCACCAGATGCTTCTTCAGTTCCTGCGGCAGCTTCTTCAGCTACTGCAGCAATCTCATCAATGGCTTTGACCACGTTTTGGATACCCATTTGCTGCATTTCCGAGGCAGCCGAGATTTCCTGTATCACATTAGCTACTTCCTGGGAGCCAACTGCTATGTTCTCAAGCGCGGCCAGTGCTTCATTAACGATCTTTGAACCTTCTTCAACTTCAGTAGTACCAGATTCCATCGAAGTAACAGCTTTGTCTGTTTCGGACTGGATCTCCTTGATAAGGACAGCTATCTTGTTGGCGGCCTGTTTGGATTCTTCAGCAAGGTTTCGGACTTCATCTGCTACTACTGCAAAGCCACGTCCTGCTTCTCCGGCCCTGGCGGCTTCAATAGCAGCGTTCAGGGCGAGCAGGTTAGTCTGGTTTGCAATACCAGTGATCATTTCCACAATCTCACCAATCTCCTGGGAACGTCCACCGAGCTCTTTTACGACGTCAGCAGATTCAGAAACAACTTTTTGGATGTCGCTCATCTTTACAGCTGCATTGCCGGCAGCATCACTACCTTCCTGTGCAATCTTACTGGCATTTATTGATATATCTGCGGCTGATTGTGATTTTAATGCAACTTCCTTTACAATTTCAGCCATACCTTCCATCGTCCGGGAAGTATTTCCAACCTGTATTGACTGACTCTGGGTTCCCTTTGCAATCTGCTGCACAGTTGAAGCTACCTGTTCAGTTGTTGCGTTCATCTCCTGGGAAGAGGATGCCAGTTGCTGTGCTGCAGAAGCTAATTTCATGGCAACTTCTGACGCTATTTTCAATGGTTCGGCCACTGCATTTATTGTATCATTCATGCCCTGCACAATCTTTTTATAGTCACCTTTATGTTTGGAGGAATCAGCTCGTTTATTCATCTTACCTCCCTCAACAGCTTCGGAGAGTGTAGTGATATCAGATACCATTTCTTTTATTGCATCTATGCAAATATTGATGTTGTTCTTGATCTCATTGAAATCACCCTTGTAAACATCGGTGATTTTCTCAGGTATGTCTCCCCTGCTAATGCGGTCGATGTATTCGGTAGCCATGTTCAAAGGTCCGACCACTGCATCCAGGATGTTATTCATACCTATTATGATATCGGCAAAATCACCCTGGTAATTAGAAGCATTAGCACGTGCATCCAGTTTACCGTCCAGCGTGGCATCAACCAGGGTGTTAATGTCTGAAACAACTGAAAGGATAACGTTCTTCATTTCAGCCAAGGCTTGTGCCAGGGCTCCAATCTCGTCTTTGGATTTGTTGGTGATCTCGACGGATAAGTCACCTTTTGATATCCGTTTTGCTATATCAACCATCTCATCCACAGGTTTGGTGATACTTCGCGTGATAACAAAAGCCGCAACAACAGCCATGATAAGTGCAATTATTGACACTACGACCATATTGTTTGACGATGCAGCCATTTCATCTATTGCCTGTGCGGTTTCACCATCTATTTCCACTACTGCTTCAGCCTGTAATGCTTCGACAAGGGGCTCAATCTGGTGGGTCTTATCTGTGAATTGAGCAGTCTTTGATGCAATTTGAGCATCGATCTTGACAATCTTATCAAATTCCACCACATAAGTATTCAAAAGGTTTCTCATCTGGTCCTTGTCTGTTTGTGACAGGTCAGTATCATCAAGATGTTGCAAAAACAGTTTTTGCGTATCATGCAACTGTGTTTGGTATTTTATATCAGAACGCGCAAGGTAATCTTTTTCATCCCGCCTCATTTGAAGCATATCCACCTGAAGCTGATTTATTGAACCATCCGCATTTTGTTCTGCAATTAATGCTTCAACTTCATGAGTCGCGGTCCTGGTATCTCCGAGAATACCTGAATCCACGGTCAGACCTCGCTGGATATAAAGGTCTGTTACTTCTTTGAATAAAACCCCGTACTCTTTTGCGAGGGATTCAATTTCTTTGGCATCTTCACGTTGCCTATTCGTTATGTCCAGTTGTTGGATTGATTGTGCATCCTCAACAATTGTATCCACTTGGGTATTGACTTTTGTAATATATGATGTGTCCAAACGTGCAAAAAAATCCTTCTCAAATCGTCGCGCCTGAAGCATTGCAATTTCCATACGGGATGATTCTTTGAGTAATTCGGTATGAGTATTGGCAATGATTTCCATATTCGTTCCTGCCATATTCAATCCATTTACACCCACATATCCTACAATTATGAAAAACAATACAACAATGCCAAAACCAGCAAATAGTTTTCTACCGATTGGCATATTGTTGACAGTATCTTGTAATGTCATATTTTTTCACCGTTACATTTTTTAAATATCATCAATATATTGTTCGCTTTTTGTAAAAATGAAGACATAAGGCCAAACAAATGGACAACACTCTATGAATTGTTCAATATTTGTCATCTTCAATTCATACTGAAAGTTCAATTCAACTCCTTAATCCGTATTTACCATCGAGAATGACAGTATAACCAGACACACATTTTTAGTTTCCAATTCAAACTCTCATATATGTTTACTCTATCTATATACACATCATTATTATCACAATGATATGTTTTTAGTATTTAATCTCCGCTATATATATGTTTGTATATATGTGGGCGTGTACCTGCACATGCAACTGCATAGGAACAATAATTATTGGATGGAGGATATAAAAATACACGTATAGATTGTCGTTAAAAAGGTCATGACAATCAAAATAAAATTTTGTTTACGCAAAGTTAAGATAGCATAGAGACGATAAGTTCAGCATAAAATTCGAAAAAAAGAGTCAACGTTGAATACCTATGCTTGATGAAATGGCTTTGAACAATCTGAAAATCTTTTTGCGAAAAAGATTGGACTTAGATTTGAACCAATATAAGGATAATTATATTGAGCGAAGGTTAAATGCAAGAATTACCATGACGCATGTAGATACACTTGCAGGTTATCTTGCACTATTGAAGAAAGACCCGGAAGAACTCAATACCCTGAAAGATCATCTTACCATCAATGTTACCGAGTTCTTCCGGAATATGGAAACATTTGAAGCCTTGAACAGGGATACTATACCTGCGATTATCGAAAGTAAAGAATTAGGGAGCAGCAATACAATAAGGGTATGGAGTGCAGGATGTTCATCAGGACAGGACCCGTATACTCTTGCAATTCTGTTCCTTGAAGCTTTTGAAAAATCAAGGAAAAAACACAGATTGTTAATAATTGCTACTGATATTGACAAAAAAAGCCTCGAAAAGGCAAAAAGTGGCAGATGTGAACGTAATACTATGGAAGGTATCCCGAAACACCTGCTTACCAAATATTTTGATAAATGTGGTGAAGAATATCAGATAAAGCCTATTGTACAGGACTGTATACATTTCAAGTATCTTGACCTGACATCAGATGATGGAAGTAATGTGGCAGGTATAGCTACATATGACCTCATAGTATGCAGGAATGTTATAATATACTTCAAAGACGAACTGAAAAAATCATTGTTCATGAGATTCTATACAAAATTGCGGAAAAATAATTATCTGGTTATTGGTAAGAATGAGGCCCTCAGTGGTGATGTAAAAGCCCTCGTGGAAGATGTGAACCTGTCTGAGCGTATATATCAGAAGACCAAATAACACCATTGTATTTTTTTCGCCGGGCAGTTTGCATATGTTTTTATAATAAACTCTCTTCAGAGCAGTATCCTAATATCAGAGGGATGGAATGAGAATAAATGCCTTTACCGTGGAAGATATTCCACTGATAACAAAAGACCACAATATTGCCAAGATCATCTGTAGCCTGGCACAATTAGAGAATAATGATATCATTGTGGTTGCCTCCACAATTGTTTCCAAAGCTGAGGGTAGGATAATCGACCCGGATAATATATCCCCTACACCTGAAGCTATCAGGATCTCAAAACAGACCGATAAAGATCCAACGTTCGTCCAGGCTGTACTGGATGAGTGTACAGAGGTCATTCTGGAGTCACCCATCTTCCTGGTGCGCCATACCAGCGGTAATATTTGCATCAACGCAGGTATCGACCACTCCAATGTTGAGCATGGACTGCTGCTCTTGCCTGTTGACTCCAGTAAAAGCGCAAGGAAACTCAAGGATGATATTTTAACACTGACCGGTAAGCAGGTCAGTGTAATAATCACCGATACCAATGGCAGGGCGTTTCGTGAAGGGCAGACCGGTATTGCACTGGGAGTGGCAGGTATCAACACTCACCATGATTGGCGGGGGAGTGCTGACCTTTTCGGCACCATATTGGAAGTGGCCAATGAAGCAGTGGTTGACGAAATTGCCGGTTTTGCAAATTGCATGATGGGGGAAGGAAATTGGGGTATACCAGTGGTAGTGATCAGAGGGTTTGGACTATTGTCTGATAGTGATGGTATGCATTCCATGTACCGTTCACCGAAGACCGACATTATCAGGAATGCATTGAAGAACTATGGCTCGCATCTTTAGGCACATTGTTTTCTAAAAGCCCAGGCAGAGGCTATGAACTCGCGTATGAACTTTGCGCCCAGTATTGCAGTGTTACCGCTGTCGAACTGTGGTGCGATCTCGACAAGGTCGAAACCGATGCTCCGGGGAGCCAGTGCGTGTATTACAGAAAGTACGTGACGGTCGGTGAGACCGAATGGTTCGGGCGTGCCCAGTGCAGGGGCATAGGCCGGGTCGATAGCATCCATGTCCAGTGACAGGTACAGGTGTTGGGTATCAAGCTTCCCGTTGAGTTCATTGAGGATATAGGCAATCCCTTTTTCCACTACCAGGTCAGCCGTATAACAGGCAATATCCTGTGCTTCTACCCATGAATATTCTTCTTTTGTGCCGCTTCTTATTCCGATTGAAACATACCTGTCAGTCACATCTTCAATAATATGGCGACTAATACAGGCATGACTGTTTACCTCACCTTTGTATATATCCCTTAGGTCGAGATGGGCATCCAGTACTACCACACCCATGTCATCGTACTTATTTTTGGATGCTGTGACACACGGTAATGTGAGGGAATGCTCACCCCCCAGCATTATGGGTATTTTACTGTCCTTTATTATACTATTGACCGTTTTCTCAACAGCAATTAAAGCCTGCTCAACAGTATGGTTCCCTTTGATTTCCACATCCCCCATATCATGGAAGGGGACCTCGGAAAGGTCTATGTCGAAATTGTAGTTATACCTCTCGAAGGTATACGAAGCTTCCCTGATAGCATCGGGAGCTTCCCGGCTCCCCTTCCTGAAGCATGATGTTCCGTCAAAAGGTGCGCCGAATATTACAAAGGCAGCATCTGAATAATTTGAATCTGCATCAGCAAAAAAAAGTTTACCGCTCATGTAATCCTTCCAAAAAAGAGATTTTACCGATGAGATTACATCCGCATATCTATCTTCATCTTGCCCATAGTGATGAGGTACTGGATATCTTTTCCTACATCGATCTTGTCCTTGTACTCCTCAGGAATGATCAGTTCGACAGTAGAATAATCTCCCATGTCCATTATCTGGACAACGTTTCCTGATATAGAGAGTACCTGTCCGTTCTTCCGTTCCACAAGGGGAACGTATATTTTCTGGGTCACAGGTGAGATGATAGAGCGTTTCTGGTTGTCGAAAATACCAACAGCATCAACTCGTGCCTTGGCAGCACCGTGTTTACCTGGTTTTGAATGTGAAATTGATTTTATAGTACAGGGTTCATCATCAATTATTACATACCTGCCTTCTTTCAATGTGCGTACTTCTGTCTGCTCTTTCATATAGTAAGTTCCTCCGGTTAGGAGTGATAATAGTTCAGTTTAATAGCATGCGGGCATATATACATATCGATAATTCTGATACCATTCGCCGGGTTAGACAATCTTTAAATATATCCTTGTATATTAAAACAAGTACAGAAGGTGAGCTTAGGTCAGAAGAATCTGATGATGATGGTGACCCTCAATACATTTCTCGAAAAAATGATGCTGGTTTGTCAGGGGTAGTAATCCGCAGGACATTATCAGATGAAATCCTGCAATTGGTCAAAATCGAGGCCCAGACATTCACTGATATTGATTATCCTATTGATGAAAAACTGTTCCGGATTTTTTACCATAGTCGGCATGTTACATTGTTCAGTGCACTCCAGGATGGAGTTGTGGTGGGTTATGTCTGTTTGGTAATGCGTAAAAAGACAACCCGGGTCTATTCCCTGACCGTAGGTGAGGCCTACAGGGGAAAAGGTATCGGCACAAAATTACTCGAAACTGCTGAGTTGTATTCAATCAGTCATGGAGCAGAGGCTATCAGGCTTGAGGTAAGATGCGACAGCGATGCATTTAGATTATACCAAAAACTTGGATATTCAGTAGTGGAAAAAAAAATAAACTATTATGGTGACGGCGGAGACGCCTTCAGTATGAATAAACAAATAGTACAACATCGGGTTGAGGACATTGAAACAAATAACGTTAGAAGAAAAAGACACAATACAGCAGCTGCTGCAACAGCTTGATAACAAGCTCTGGGTGTATTATTTTCCGGTAATCCTCAGTAATGAATTGATATATATGGATACTATCGACAACTCTACAATCCTCCTATCAAAGGAGGAAGGTAACTGGAACCTGGCCACACAGCCGCTCGGTGACTGTTCCAATGGTACTTTAGAGAAGATATTCAATTACCTGAAGAAACTGAACGGAACCAAAGACGGTGCATTATTTAATTGCACCGAATCGTTTGTGGAGAATCTTGCCCCTTCCCTGTACAACATCAAGGATGAATGCGGTGATTACATCTACCGTAAAGATGAACAGATCTCATTAAATGGCAAGAGATTCAGCGAGATAAGGAATCATATCAATTATTTCAAAAAGCATTATAATTACACGGTTGGTGCATATACAGCTGAGGATTATAATGAGTGCTTTGAACTGTTCAACGGGTGGAAAGCAAAGAAGGAGGCCAATATACCGGTCAAGGATGAACACATTGCCCAGTTGTTCCAGAACCTCTGCCTGTTCCCAGACATGTTCGGGATTACTATAAGGGTGGATGGAAAAATTGCGGGGTTTAGCCTCGGAGGACTACTGGCCGAAAATGAGGCCATCTGCATTATCCGCAAGACAGATAGACAGTATAATGGCCTGTCCGAGTTCATAGATAGTGAATTCTATAAATGCCTTCCTGAGAACATCAACCTGGTGAATGATGGGGACGACCTTAATTCAGAATCCCTGAGAACCTATAAGATGAAATGGCATCCTGCCCAGGTAAGGAAATATTATACTGTCCAGCAGATGAACTGAGCAGACTATATAAGAAAATCCTCCCTACGGTCGGATTACCTTGAGTACACAAAGTTATACGTTATGTATAAAAAAAAGCCCATTCAGTCCATATACTGACACAATGTAAATGGTCCGGGGATGTTTTATCCATGTATACATCCCGGGTCTCTTTCCTTATTCTGCTTATTCCACAAACGGATTATCGTATTCAAGTATGGCCTGTGCTACCTCTTCCCTCATCAGGTCAGGAGGAGGCACCTGCCCGCTTTGCAGCAGGTCCCTCATTTTGGTACCGCTGAAATTCACGATCTCTTTATCCGAATGCGGGCAGGTCTTATCACTGGCAATGCTGGCACATTTCTTGCAGTAGAAGAAGGAGCGGAAGAAGATAGGCTGGATATCCAGGTCATCGAACTCGTTGAATATCTCGTGGGCTGCAAAGGGATGGTAGTAATCACCGACACCTGCATGGTCCCGGCCTACTATGAAATGGGTACAACCGTAGTTTTTACGTACAATAGCATGGAATATGGCTTCCCTTGGCCCGGCATAGCGCATCTCGGTCTGGAAAATACTCATAGCGGCCCTGTCATGAGGGAAGTAGTTGTCCAGCAAAGCAGTGTAAGAATCCAGTATCACATCATCCCTGAAATCCCCGCTCTTTTTCCTGCCGATAACGGGATTGATGAACAACCCGTCCGTAATGGTTAGTGCAGATTTCTGGACATATTCATGACCAAGGTGGGGGACGTTTCGGGTCTGGAAACCGGCCACGGTATTCCAGCCCTTTTCCCTGAACATTGCCCTTGTCTCTTCGGGTTTGAGGGCATATCTGGAATAAGGGGTCTCTATCTCGTTCAACAGGTCAATCTTCCCACCGAGCAGCCGTTCATTCATATTGTTGGTCAGTGCAACACCGGGATGTTTCGGGTCATTGGTACCGAAAACACTTGTGGAATGTGTATTGCGGTCAAACCCGAATATTTCCTCCACGTGCAGTATTGCCACCGGGAGTTCGTTATGGTCCAGCACTACATCATCCCCGGCTGAAATTTTCGCAGCGTCCTCAGGGGAGATGTCCAGCACGATGGGTATGGTCCAGGGCAATCCATTTGCCAGCCGCTTTGATTCAAGCACGCTGTTATAATCTTCCTGCCCCAGGAACCCTTCCAGGGGACTGTACAATCCGCTGGCGATATTTTCAATTTCTTTTGCTCTATCAAAACTGATATGTATCGTTGGCATTCCAGGGATGCTTGTAAGCAGTTTGTCCCTTTCTTCGGTGTCGGGGACTCTGTTAATTAGTTTTCCACCGTGGGGTTTTATCTGACCAGTACTCATAGTTATGCTCCTTTGTTTTGCCCTTAATTGGGTATTATTATATGTTATCTTTGGTTTTAAGGCAAAATCGGTAGAAATATGCTCCATTTATCCGCAAGATAGTATGAATATAAGGTGTATACTAAATTCAATTCAAGTATCAGCATAAAAACACGTAACCTTGAACTACATTCACTTCAATATCTTCAAGGAATCTTTCTTGAGAAAGGGCGTGGTATGAACGTAAAATGAAGTCTTTGCATATTGAATTTTCAATTATTTTTTGGCACACATTGAACCTAGCGACCAAATAGTATTGTATTGCGCGGTACCCGCAGGATAAATACGGATACCGCCTGACAAATTTTCGACCTATGCGGCGACAGATTTATTTGTCTATCGCTTAATTTATATTTAGGGCTTCTTATTTATATATTTATTGTGTCTCTCTAAATAAGTTCTTGAATTTATGCACTTGCCCTATAAATAATCATGATGAATCGGCTTAATCACCCAAACGCCAGTCATTGGCAAATACGGTCATGCACTCAGGTGTGGCAAATCCAACGAGACAAATACCTGTGCGCCTTGCAACCTCTATGCCACTATTCAGTGGTGCTGTCTTGGTAACCACCATCGGTATGCCTGCCCGCGCTGCCTTCAATACCATTCCCCCCGGCTGCCGGCCTGACGAGAGGATGAAATGTTCACCTGGCACAATCCCGTCTATCAGGGCCTGCCCGACGACCTTATCAATTGCATTGTGCCGTCCTATGTCCACAGCACTGGCAATACACTCCCCATCCCGGTCTATGAGGCATGCCACATGAGTTCCCCTGGTAGAGCGGTATATCTCTGATTCGATGTAGTGCATCGAACTGCAGATAACCTCTGGTGAAAAATGCATCCCCGACTCCACTTTTACATTTTCATCATGCTCCCAGTTCACTCCTACGCACCCTGATGAGCGTATCTCGAACCACAATTCTAAATCATCATTTCCGGTAATGGTAGTAAAAATCCTGTTCTGGTCATCGATGTTTACGCCCGTTATATCGCAAGGAGCACCAACAATACCCTCGCATACAAGATATCCTACCGCCAGCTGTTCCAGTTGTGCGGGAGAAGCCAGGATCGAGGCTATGTGTACATTGTTCGCATAGAGCTCGAAAGTCTCCTCAACTGCTACGGTAAAACTGGATTGCCAGGTCCGGTCTTTGTCTATTATGATGGTATCGTATTGTTTCCGGTACATGGTTCATTAAGGTTACATTTATCGCATGTTATATTTATGCAGTTTATACCATAAAGTGATTGATTGTGAACGTATCTCTTGTACAGATGGATGTTGCATACTGCCAAAAACAGCACAACCTACAGCGTGCCCTGGAATTTACAGGAACGTGCGATGCAGATATGGTGGTTTTTCCCGAAGTATTCTCTACCGGTTTTTGTTATGACCATATAGACGAGATAGCTGAATCTGAGCCGTATCCCACTATTGAGATGTTGAAGTTGCGGGTACATACAAAAAGGTACATCCTTTTGGTAAAGAAAAGGATTACTTCACAGCCGGCGAATCCATTGAGCCTATCAGGACCTCACAGGGATCGGTAGGGCTTATGATATGCTATGATATCAGGTTCCCTGAGATGGCTCGAAAACTGGCACTTAACGGTGCAGATATCCTGGTGACCGTCGCCCAGTTCCCATCCCTGCGCCAGGAACACTGGGATGTGCTGGTACGGGCCCGGGCCATTGAGAACCAGGTACCACATGCTGCCTGCAATCGTGTGGGTGCGGACCCCTCCAATGTGTTCGGGGGCGGGTCAGTGGTGGTGGATGGGTGGGGCAGGGTACTTGCAGATGCGGGTTCCATTGAGAAAATCGTTTCAACAAACGTGGATTTGGAAGAAAAGGTCAGGATCCGAAATGAGATCGCGTGTTATTCAGACCGGCGGGAAGAATTGTATTGAGGTTCAAACCAGAAGCCAGAATTGCAGAATTACATTTAACCAGTATAACTGTATAGCAAGGCTTTTGTATCTACAACTTTCAATATATTATTGAATTATATTGAGTGTTATACTATGATACGCCAGCGGTTTGTGCTTGATACCAGTGCTTTGACAGATTCCTCTACCAGGGAAGTGGAAGGATACAAAAACCTTTGTGAGGGGATAAGCGGGATCCTCAATACAATTGCTGATGCACGCCTTTCTTTTGATATCAGCTGTTACGTGCCCTTTCCTTCGGTCTACAATGAACTGAAGGATTTTGCGAAAAATAATGGATGTGGGGACGACGTTATTGCCAAGATAGATACCTGGCTGGTGAAAAAGACACCTGACCGGTATGAAGTTAAGATACCATCCAAGATATTCTATGAATACGTTGACTACATGCGAACCCGTATCAACAAGGGAATGAACGTAGCAGAGGACGCCATCTGGGAAGCAGCCACTGAATGCCTTTTTACGACTTCCGAGGCCAAGGACAAAAAGAAGATAGAGTTGGAGATAGAACGTGATATCATTGGCAGTATCGTAGGCAAGTTCAGGGATAAATACCGAACAGCCCTGAGGTACGGTATCCTGGACAGCGCTCCTGATATCGACGTGCTGCTGCTGGCAAAGGAACTTGATGCTGCAGTAGTGGCATCTGACATGGGGGTGCAGAAATGGGCAGAACAGCTGGGACTGCGTTTTGTTGAGGCACGGTCCTTCCCCGCTATAATGAGGGAATACCTGCACCATAAAAGATAGAAGGTAAATCATGTATTTTACCATTTCAATAGCTGCTTTTGGGGTTGTGGCGTTCTTGACCCTGAGGGACATTCGCATATTCAGGCGTACCAAACTGGAATCATACAGACGCGGGGCAATGAAAGGGATGGCTGCTATGACACTGGCTCTTTTGGGTGTAATGGTTGTGCAGCAGAATCCTGAGTTGGGATTGCTGCTGGTACTGATCGGACTTTTTATTAATAAAAAGGGACGACGAGAGGATGTGTTCGGTGATGCAGGAACTGCTGAACGGTTCTTCGGGAAGACAAAATTAACGGATTGAACGTTCCTGGTTCCTTCCTGTAGTTTTTCAGAATAATGGAATAGAATAATATAATTGCTATCATGTCCTAAGATATATGGGGTTATCCATGAAACATAGTCATGATAAAAGACGGGAATTTTCGAAAGGGCTTGAAGATGTTATTGCCAGTACTACCAGTATCGGTTGCCTGGACGGAAAGAAAGGTAGACTGGTGTACCGGGGATATGATATTGTTGACCTGGCAGAATATTCCTCGTTCGAAGAAACGGTTTTCCTGCTGTTATACGGCAAACTCCCAAACAGGACCGAACTTGGGATTTTCAATGACAAGCTCATCTCCCACAGGCTGGTTATGGATGAGGTGATAGACAGGCTTGCAGGAACCCCTTGCCCATGCCATCCCATGTCCTTGCTCCGCTCAGGCATATCACTCATGGAATGTGTTGATGAGACCTGTCAGGTAACCCCGGATATTGAAGGTAGACGGGAAATGGGGATCAAACTTATTTCACAGATGCCTACATTAACGGCTGCCATTGCCAGGATACTGAACAATGAACAACCAGTACCACCTGACCCGGAACTGGGCCATGCCGCAAATTTTCTCTACATGCTAAAAGGTGAACGGGCTGAACCCCTGGCCGAGAAAATTATGGACGTTTCACTTATCCTGCATGCTGACCATGGCATGAACGCATCAACGTTTGCATGCCTTGTCGTAGCGGCAACGCTGAGCGACATTCATTCTGCCATTACTGCGGGAATATCTGCGTTGAAGGGGCCCCTCCATGGCGGCGCTAATGAAATGGTCATTAACATGCTCCTTGGACTCCATTCTGTGGAAGATGCGAACCGTTATGCGGATGAGGTTATTGCCAGCAAGAAGAAGTTGGTGGGATTCGGACACAGGGTGTACACTACTTTCGACCCGAGAGCAAAAATACTCCAGCGGTATGCAGAAGATATTTCCCGTATTACAGGGAACGAGCAATTGTTCAAGATAGCCATGACCATTGAAAAACGAGGCATGAAGGCCTATGGAAAGAAGGGGGTCTGCCCAAATATTGATTTCTATTCAGGTCTGGTCTATCACTGTCTGGGCATCCGGAGCGATATGTTCACTCCAATATTTGCAGTAAGCCGGACTGCAGGATGGGTTGCCAGGATAGTAGAATACCTTGAGGATAATCGCATATTCCGCCCCAGGGCATTGTACGTGGGACCTGTGGGGATGAGTTATGTACCCATTGACGAAAGGAAATGACCCATCCGGACTCGACGCATAATTATAGTAAACTACATAGGACTAAATGCCACTTCAGCCATTACAGCGGCCCTTACCAGTTTTATCTCATTATACAGGCAATCATCACCCAGTTTCTCCTTAATTGGAGACAGGTATTCGGGCCCGACATCTGATATTGCCTGCTTGATTGCCTGCTGCTTTTGTACATCTACCCACTCGTCTATGGAATCGATCTCACCTGCGAGCACGAGTTTCTCTATATGGGCAATAATAGTGCCGGCACTAAGGTTCCTGGCATTCGCAATCTGTTGTAAGGTCAGACCCTTTCGGTATTGGTCGAGAGTTTCCTTGTGTGTGGCAGATAAACTACCCTGTCCGGCCCGGGATGGACTCTTGCTTTGTCCAGGATGTTCCTGAAGGTGGGCGGCGATCTCTGATAAGAATGCATCGCCGTATTTAATCAATTTATTCTCGCCCACACCTGTTATGTCCAGAAACTCCTGGTGCGTCCTGGGTACCTTTGAAGCCATCTCCTTCAGGCTGGAATCTGAAAAAATAATATATGGTGGCAGGTTTTTCCTGTCGGCCAGTGTTTTTCTTAACATCCTTAACCTGTTAAAAAGCCCTGTTTCGATAGGCGCATTCTCCTGCGTTTGTATTACTACAACCTCTTCTACAGGTTTCGCCAATGTTACTTCCCGTTGTCCATTAAGTACACCCCTGCTGTTTTGGTTCAAGGTGAGTACAGGATATTTTGCACCTTCAACGCATAACAACCCGAGTTGAATCAGTTCCCTTGTAATGGCTTGCCATTGTGGTTTGGAATATTCAGCCCCCATTCCATGACTTTTCAGCATGTTGTGGCGTTTTGCAGTAATTTTCTTATTCTTTGAGCCTATCAATACATCGATCACATGATTCATCCCGAACCGCTGGTCAAGTTCATCTATACAGGCCAGTAACCTTTGTGCGGTCACGGTACCATCGAAGGTTTCCCTGGGTGAAACACAGACATCGCATTTACCGCAATTTCGCCCTGATGGTTTCTCACCAAAATAACTGAGCAATATTTGCCTGCGACAGGTATTGCTCTCACAGTAACTGGTCATGGCCCTGAGCTGTGCCATTGCAGTATCCTGTTCTTTCTTGCTCGTTTTCTTGTTGATGAAATATTCTATCTTATACCGGTCCCCATGACTGAAGAACAGGATGCAGTCACACTCCAGACCATCCCGGCCGCCCCGCCCGGTTTCCTGGTAGTAACCTTCAAGGTTCTTTGGCAGGTCATGATGTATAACAAAGCGCACGTTGGGTTTGTCAATACCCATACCAAAAGCGATGGTTGCAACAATGATATCAGTATCATCTTTTATGAAACATTCCTGGTTTTTGGACCGCTGGATATCGGACAAACCTGCATGGTACGGCAGGGCCCGAAAACCGCTCCGCTGAAGCTTTGCTGTCAGTGTATCCACACTATTACGGCTCTGGCAGTAGATAATACCGGAATTGCCCCTGTGCTTTTTCAGGAATCCGAGTAATTGAGCATAGGTATCTTTTTTGGGCCATACCTGGTAGAACAGGTTCGGCCGATCAAAACCGGCCACATAGGTATTGAATCCATCCATGTTCAGTTGCGTTGTGATATCTTCCTGTACTTTTGTTGTTGCAGTTGCTGTCAGTGCGATTATTGGAACATCCGGGAATCGTGACCTTAATGTCCTGATCCTGCGATATTCAGGTCTGAAATCATGCCCCCATTCCGAAATACAATGAGCCTCATCAACAGCGAACAGGCTGACCTTCACCTGTTTCAATAATCCAAGTGTATGTGACATCAAAAGCCGCTCTGGTGCCACATACAGTATTTTTATCTGGTTAATGAGGATAGCAGATGTGACCTCTGATACCTCCTGAGGGGATTGAGTGCTGTTGAGATATGCTGCAGCTATGCCATTTGACCTCAGACTATCTACCTGGTCCTTCATCAGTGAAATGAGCGGTGAAATTACCACGGTCAACCCTTCCATGAGGAGGGCAGGAAGCTGGAAACAGAGCGATTTTCCGCCCCCCGTAGGCATCAATACAAATGTGTCTTTATTCTCAAGGACATCCCTGATAATGTCCTCCTGAAGGGGGCGAAATCCTGTATAGCCAAAGTATTTCTGAAGTGTCTGGTGCATATTGATACCATGCATTGCTTATCATGACGCTGATAAGTATTATTGGTCGATAGTTCCAATATGTATTAACCCGATATAATCTTCAGCCTAGCGGGGTGAAAGTAATACGCCTAACATAATTCTCCTTTTGCCACCATGATAACTTTTCCGCCAACATCCACATCTATTGTTGTGCCATTACTGATCGCCCGCAAATAGAGTAACGATGGGCGTCCTATTTCACATCCCTGTTCTACACGGATATCTACATGGTCGTCACCGAAATATCGGTATTTCTCCAGATATGCGGCCAGGCACCCGTTACCACTGCCGGTAGCCGGGTCTTCAGGAATGCCATAATAGTCAACATAAACCCTGACATTCAGGTCATTTTCCAGGGAATATGTTTCAGGACAAAAGAGAAGTACGGCCTTTGCCCTGGTATCCCTTATCACCTGGAAGAAGATGTCAAGTTTTACCTTGCTGTTCTTCAGGGCTTCAAGTTTCTTTAACGGTACTATGATGAAAGGCAGTCCGGTGGATACTTCCTGGATAGAATACCTCTCATCAATATCACGTGGACCCAGGTTCAACGATTCGGATATGAGAACTGGATCGAACATATGGCCGAATTCAGGCTGGTTCTGGTTCATCCACATAATCCCTGGCTCACGGTCCTTATAATTGAACCTGACCGGGATCTTGCCAACCTCCAGGTTCAGGTACAGTATTTCGATAGGGTCTTTGATGATCTCCTGCTGAATAACATATGCCGTGCCCAGGGTGGGATGACCCGCAAAAGGCACCTCTTCTGCCGGAGTGAATATGCGTACATCATACCCGCCATTTCCGGGATTTCCAGACAGAATAAATGCGGTCTCGGAATAGTTCATTTCTCTAGCAATAAGCTGCATCTCACGTCCGGTAATATCTCTTGCATCTGTGACAACAGCCAGCTGGTTCCCTGCATATTTCCTCTCGGCGAATACATCCACGATATAGAATTTACGGCTTCCCAATCCTATCCTCTCCATAAGTTCCCGTAACACTTGATCCCTTATTAATGTTTTAGCACAGTTATCTTAAAACAGGGTTCCTTCAGAAAAGGTAAAATAGTGAAAGCGAGTAGTAAGAGCACCAGAACCCTTTTTTGGGGCCGTAGGGTAGCCTGGACCATCCTGCAAGGCTGGGGGTCTTGCGACCGGAGTTCAAATCTCCGCGGCCCCATGAATTCCAATAATTGCATTTGCATACTGTTTGGATAGGGTAGAAGTCAAGCTGAAACATTCTTCTTTCCTTCAGGTTACAATATTTGACGTGTCTGTGTTTAAAATGTTTTGAAAGTTTTACGCACTTATAAAACACCTGCACAAAAAAATAAGGAGAATTGTAGAGGAATAAAAAAGATATGATTTTTATTCATCATAAGATTGGATTGGATTGGATTGGATTACATTCCTCTACAACCATTACTATGTCTTGAGTTAATAAAGCATTTTTCCAAAGTTACACCATTTTTTACCCAAATTCATACCCAAATATTGCCCAAATATTTATTTACGGGCTAAATATAAAAATATGCTCAACGCTATCAATTCAAGAAAATCAGGGATAAGGGAAATATTGATGATCTTATGCCCGATTATAGGACTTGCGTGAACATCCCCTAATGACAGAAATGGCAGTACCAGCCATGCATGTACAATATTTTCCAGCAATAGCAATAAAGAGAACAACAACAACCCTAACACAAACTCGGATTTAACTTCCTTATAAATTCCATAAAATGTTTCAATTAAAAGTATAAGGATGATGATATTACATATTTCAACAAAATACAGTAAATCGATCTGTGCTATAGTTTATCTCTCCTTAGATTTACTACATACCGTTTTCTATCCCATAAGTATATTATTATTTATATATTACAATATTTAAATCCGACACTGTCCCATTTTCCAGTTATTTTTAGATATCGACTTTAGGTAAAATCTGTGTAATCGGTGTCTGAAAAATAAATAGAGACTGATTTCACTGATGTGTAGTTGTATCTGTATTTGACGTATTCGTTTGAATAACTGGATTTTGGCATTGTGTCTTTAAATCCGTTTGCCAAATTCTGTACAAAATTACACCCAAATTGTCAATCATTCCCGATTAATATTTGCGCGACAAATATAAAAATATACTCAGTGCTATCAGTTCCAGAATATCAGGGATAAGAGATATATTCACGATCCTGAATCCTGCTATGGAACCGGAATGAAGACTCCCTACCACAATGAATGGCAATACAAGCCAGGCATGTACAACATTCTTAAAGAACAACAATACGGTGAACAATAAGAGACCAAGGGTAAAATCAGACCTGATGTTCTTATAAATATGATAAAAATTTTCCATTAAGAACAGAAGGATAATAATATTGCAGACCGCTACTGCATAAACAATATTTACTGATACCATTTTATCTCTTCCTTATTCGTTAGCATCCTTATTTATTATTGCTAATATTTTTCTAAATTCATCCTGGTTCTCTTCAAGCTTTGTTGATGGAAAATAGACCACTCCATATTTATCCCCCTCAGCAACGATGAGACTATTTTTTTTCAGCACTTCAAGGTGATGCTTAACAGTCTTATAATCCAGACCTAAAATTTCTGATAACTTATTTGCATTATACGGTCTTTCAATGAGTGCATCCAGTATCTTAGCTCTGCTATTGCCCCCCCGTGTACCCGCTATCAGATACCAAAGAATTTTTCTCAGGATGTACCCTCATACGATTGATTATATAAATAATACTTTTATAATTATAAAAAGTTTATTATGATGCAAATATATTTTTAGTCATTCCAATAACATTTAATCAATACTCATGTTAATCGTCCACTATAATCCCTTCATGGTATTCTCTACTTCTGTTCCCAACTCTGTAAGAGAGAACGTATCATTGTTTTCTGCCACCAATCCTTTATCCAGAAGTTCATTAAGTATTTTGCTGGCAGACTGTGGCACCATACGAGCACGTTTTGCGATCAATTGTTTGTCCAGAGCACCATGATGCCCCAATATACCCAGTATCGTCCCGCGTTTATCATTGCCTGAAATAAAACCGATTAATTCTTCCATACTATCACCAGATGATATTTGTCTGCACTATGGATAAGTTTATTGTATACAGATGCTATAAGGAAAGCTGGCAGGCTAGCCCGGGTAGTTAGGCGTTACCTGTAACCCGAAACCGCCGATATGCGGGGGGCGAAGCCAATGGAAGATGTTACCAATTATCTCTTCAACCCGCAGATATGACTGAGAAGCTCCGTCTTGTGGGGATGACGTTGACATGGAGGCTTTCCTGAAGGCATGTTTCCTCGTCTTAATTGAGAGTACCGGCCCAGGCCCGGAAGGGAGCAGGCTTATCTTAAACAATCATCGCTCATGGGGTCGCGGGGTGGAGGATTGTTTGCGATCATTGGAGGATGGGCGGTGCATCGACCAAAGGCGTGCCTGTCACTTGAATATTGAGTGAGAAGTTTTAAATATTGATGGTACCATGTAGATGCCGCCAGGAATTATTGACGAGATAGCCAAGCTTGGTATGGCGCAGGATTGCTAATCCTGTGGTCGTTCCGACCTCGGGGGTTCGAATCCCCCTCTCGTCGCTTATTTACAGGAAAGGTGAATGTCAATCCCGGTCATTCTTTGACCAACCGTATGATATTACCTTTGCCCTTCTTTATTTTGATGACCTTTCCTTCCTCATTCATCTTCTTGATCAAAATGCTTATAGTGGATTTAGAAAGGCCGCTTTTACTCACAATTTCTGACTGATATTCCTGTCCACCAGCCTTTACCAGGATATTTTCAATCATTTCCTCATCAGCTAAAATTTCTGGTTGAGGAGAATTGAATTGTGAAATCATGTACCTTTTAATGTCAAAAACCAGTGTATCTCTCCGGTTCCATAATACCACAAAAGAACCAACAATCAAAGCAACCAGTAACACTGATATAATTTCAAGACCCGCACTTTTCCGTTCGAGTATCAGAGCAGGCTCTCCTGCTTTAAAGCTGCGTGATATTGTACCGTCCCATATCAATCCGTTCCCGTCACGTCTATCATAATCCGGGGACACGCTTGCGACCTTATACCCATCCGGGACCTTAATGGTCAGAACATTGTCGGTTGATAATATCATCCCTTCTGAAAAAACATCCCCGATAACAATTTTATTGGAATCCATAATTGAAAAATTCGTCCACTCAAAACTAAAACGGATAATGCCAAAAGCACCTGAAATAGTATTTACCGTGCCGTATGAAACATTATAATTTTCAGCATTCATTGAGCGGTCAGACGATACTTCTGCCAGATAGATAAAACCCTCTATCCTTTTACTGAACTCTCCAATATCAAACTGGTATTGTTCTGTAATTTCCCTGCTTTGAATGAACCCTTTCCATTCATCTATTTCATTCTGGTTGGCAAGAGGCAGATATTCCTCCATGGTCCATACAGCATTCCCATTTTCAAGAATGTCTATGGTAATAACTGATTGGGCTGTAGCTGTCTGTATCAATACGAATAATAAAAACAGTAAAAGGACCACTTGTTTCATCTATTCACTTCTAAACTGCAATAGATTTAACACTTGCTACTTGCCTATCAAGTGGTCCTTAGTCTCGAATTCCCCTCAGATTTCGTACTTTATCGTGATATTTGTTCAGTCGTTGTTCTTAGCCTTGCCGTTACCCTTATCATTGCCTCTTCCATTATTGTTTTTACTAATGGTCATGTTCGTCTCTATCTCAAAAGGATTAATACCTTCAGGGTTATTTTTTCCATTATTATATTGAGATTTAGATTTTGCATTCCTGGCAAGGTCTTTCTCCAATTCCTGCACGATTTTCTTGTTATATTTTGCATCTACCTGAGCCTGCTGCAACCCGGCAACATATTCTTCTTTGGATAGTATCCCGGATTTATAATCATCACGAAGAGCTGCACGAATGCTCTGACGTTTGTCAATCTCATCATGCAGGAGATTCACTTTTTGGGCAAGATACTCATTACCTTTGTCACCCATATCGTGCATTTTTCGCTTTTCCATCCGTATCTTGACATCAGTAGCATGATTCCTGAGAGCATCATCGATGATATCAAAAATGTTGGGACCACCACTATATTCCCCGATCTCATAGACATTTACATACCATTTGAAAATGACCTGGGAATCATCATAACTTCCCGTAACGATTATCTTATGTGATGACCAGAAGCTCTCATTGTCCCACGTATGGGTATATGAGTATGTAGTGCCACTTACGGTTCCCGTTACAGGTATTCCATCTACGGTCCACTTAGGATCGATAATTGGCACGGAAGTGGTTATCGAATATCTAATTGTCTCGGTAATGGTGTCATTAACAAAAATATAGTCAACGATCTGCTCTGGTTCCCAATAGAGGATAATACCGTTTTCGGCCACTGTTTTAACCGTGACCTTCCATGAAATGATATCACTGCCATTGGAATTGACGGCTTTGACACTCACAATTCTTGTCCCCGGAGTAATCCATGATATCTGGAAGTAATTGTGATTATTATTCTTGTCAACACCATCCACCGACCAGTTCCAGGTATCGATGCTCTGGTTTGCAGTGACTGTGAACTTGACAGTTTCATTTACATTTATCTTTATGTCCAGGTCAGCATCACCGGTCTTATTGTTATACCAAGAAGTGATCTCAGGAGCTGAAATTATTACCGGTTCCTTCACGGTAACTTTCCATGTAATGGTATTACTGGTACCGTTGGAATTAGTGGCTTTGACACTCACATTTCGTACTCCGGGATTGCTCCACGAAGTGGAATAATTGTAATTGTTGTTATTCAGTACACTACCGTCGATGGACCAGTTCCAGGTATCGATGCTCTGGTTAGCAGTAACACTGAATTTGATGGTCTCACTTGTATTAATCTCGATATCGAGGTCAGCATCATTGGTCTTATTATTAAACCATGAAGATATCCCGGGACTATAGATGATTACCGGTTCCTCGACGGTAACCTTCCAGGTAATCGTACTACTCGTACCATTTGTATTATTTGTAGCATTTACACTTACATTAACTGTCCCAGGATTTACCCAGGATTTGCTAAAGTTGTCATAGTTATTATTTAAAACTTCAACATCATCAATGGACCAGTTCCAGATATCTATACTCTGGTTGACTGTAACATTAAAAGAGATAATTTCACTGGTATTGATTGTTATGTTCAGATCTTCATTGCCCGTCTTATCATTGTACCACGAAGTTATTTCAGGACTTGCAGCACTGGCTGGTAATACTACCATTGCTGTAAATATCATTAGACTAATAAATGACATGTATTTCATTTCATATTCACCCGATATTTTACATGTCATGGATAAATATATACATGCCGTGCGTTTAACCCGGTTTGTTTGAGTTTTTACAGTTTAAGACGGTTTTATATCAGTTTTAATAGTCCAATATTGTATTTAATTAAAATTCAGATATGTAATTGCATTTAAATTTGTATAAAATGTGAATATTCTGTATAATTACAAAATAGATTTGAAAAATTAAATGAATTTAGATTTAAGGTTTGAAGCATAACATTTCATTTTGAGGTTCAGTGTATGATATGACCAATCCAAAATATAATTCCTACCAGCAAACTACCCTGTCTGAATCAAATATCAAATCCACAATTTCAATATAATCCAGCAGAACGATATCAGTCCTCATTCCCCTCGCCTCAATATCTGCCCTGGCCGCATATGTCGTTATACCTGGGTCCACCAGGTTATGGTCAAGTACTCCGTCATGTATCAATAGCACAGCAACGTCCCGGCTTTTGCCCTGCTCCCGTATGATATCAAAAGCAATGTTATCGCCATGCTCTTTTATCACGTGTAAGATCCTTACCAAGGTATCACCACATCACAATCAGCAAGTATCCCGGCAATCTCATCCATCTGTGCCGAAAGGATGCCGTCCCTGAGTTGCACCCTGTAATGCGCAACAGCGTCACTTTGGGCCACCAGTCTCATTTTCATGATATTGAAGGCCTCAAATTCCTTTTCAACATCAAGGGCACCTATCAATCCAGGACTTGTCATGCCTGCACTGAGCACACCCGGCCCAAGGAATAGTACCGTAACAGTATTATCCTTCAGGGTAGCACCCACGCACATCCTGAGCCCTTCCTTGTTCCGAACCGTATTAAAGGGGGTTTGCCTGATGACCACTGCAATATTCTTTTTCATCTCAACCACCTAAAAAGTAAGGAACCGGTCACTATCATCGGTAAGTACTGCAAGGTCATACTGGCTGCCCCACAGCACACCTTCCACCCTCTCAAGTCCGCGCTGGGTGGCATTGTGGGCACACAAAGACAATTCCACGCCATTATTCACAAGGTCCAGCAATGGCTGGTATAATATATTATACACGCCATCCGCCATCATGAAGATGCCCACGTCATGTCCGTGTTCCCGGGCGGCCCTGCTGAGCTGGATGACACTGCGGGTATTCTGGTGGGACGGGGGCGTTGTTAGCAGTATTCCCAGTTTCATAGTCATCATACTGCCAGATATGCCTAAAAGAGTTATGCCTTTTCCACGAATATCAGGTATTCCCCGTCCTTCTGCTCAACTGCAAGGAGTTTGTTGCCGCTCTTCCGGGACCACTGGTCAATGTTCTGCGGGGCTACGGGGTCATCGGCTATTACCTTGAGTATCTCACCCGGCTCGAGCGCATCAACCTGTTTCTTGGTGCGGACCAGGGGGTAGGGGCAGCATTCGCCCCTGACATCCAGTTCATAATCGGCTGCAATATCTGTCACTGCTTTCACCTGTTCGCCTGTAGATACTTGATACTATAATACCAGCGTAACATCACTTTCCAGTATCCTGTCAGTCAGTTCACTGATACTTGTTTTCTTGATACCTGCAATTATCTCGCTATCTTTGATACCTCGCCTTGCAAGGTCCTGTTCCAGTACAAAGAAATCAAATAGTTCAAGGTTGTTCTTGATCTCATTCTCAAGAGGGGGGATGTTCTTTCCCCACCGTGCCACGTCACCGTATCCGGTCTGCTGGCCTGTGACCACTGCATGCACTGCACCGCTCACGAAGGTAATGCTGGCCTCGTTATCGGCTGCAGCCTGTGTGGCTGCCAGGGGTATGGCACCGAACACTTCCTCTTTGCCATATGGCGGCTGGGTTACGATTATATTCACTTTCTTGCTCATCTCTTTCACCCCAGTAATATGGTTTTATCTGATTCGGCGATCCACTCTGCCAGGTCATAGAGCCCGCCAATGACCACGCCTTCGGTCTGGGTTTTGGTCACTCCACGGCTGTCCGTGCATTTAATGCAGGCAATGGCATCGGTCTTGGGATTTTTCAGTCCTTTCTTGAGCACGTCTGCAAATATCTTCTCCACGGACGGATATTCCTTTGGTACCTGTTCCCTGTTCCCGATAAGAGTGGAATCCAGGTAGTTAAAGAAGTTCACGGTGATGCCTTTTTCCTTAGCGGCATGGGCAAGCCTTAATAACGTGAACGGTGCCTCATCGCCGTAAGGGCAGCGTACGGATACGATGGTGAGTTGTTTTCCCTGTGTCATTTTTTTACCTCCTTAGAACCATGCGGTCCTGTCATAGTCATCAACGATGAAATCCAGTAGTGTCTCTATCTCCTTGATCTCAACGCCATCAATAAGCTTGTCATAGATGCCCCGGGACAGTACGCTCTTGTCGTCAGCGAACACCCTGACACCTTTTTGCTGCAGGATAGCGATATGCTGTCCGAATTCATGTTCCCGGGCCGCGGTGACACCATCCTCTATCAGGTAGAGGGAGACGTCCGCGCCTTTGTTCTTTGCCTCATTAGCTATATCTACCACCAGTTCTGGTGTTTCGGTGGTAAACGGGTCCTTTGTTAATACAAGCAACAATCTAGTCATGTTTTTACCTCATGGAATATTTTCATTTGAAATCCTTATGGTATTTCTATTATCCACCGTCTGGATATATGTGTCATTAAAAGGGCAATAATTACCCCAGCAATGCGTCAATATCCCTGTCCTCTTCCCTGAATTTCCGGCAAAGCTTCTGGTTCTCGTGCAGGTACAGGGTCGCATCCCGCTCCACCTGCCAGATGAAATCATCATCCAGTGTTGGGCCATTACCGTAACCAGGACATTCGTCTATGGGTTTCAAATGCAGTATCGGTTCATCGGCCTGCACTACTCCGGATATCTCGAACGGAAGCAGCCTGCAGACCAGGGGTTTGAATCCGTATATGGAACACTTGCAGTCATCATCCAGGAAGATGCAGCCGTTGTCGCCTTTTTTCAGGAACAACCTGACCTTATCTTCATCAAAGTCAGCGAATTCGCTCCAATCAAGTCCCCGACGCTGGGATATTTTCTTCACGTCAAAGATGGTCAATGGATTGCTTCGCCTGCAGCATGTAGCCCGGCAGTCTTTGTAGTCGCATTCCCACTGTTCCACGTTCTCTGATATCTTTATCATGATTTCCTTTACCCGCCACTTACTGCAGGCAGTATTGATACTTCGTCACTATCAGTGGCTGGAGTGTCCAGCCCGGACAGGTGCCTGATATCATCGCCGTTTACGTAGACGTTCACGAACCTGCGTACTTCACCGTTCTCAAATATCCTTTTCTCGAAATCAGCGCCAAACTTCTTTACCAGTTCGTCAAACACGGCTTTAATGGTCGTATCACCCAGTTCTACTGTGGTTTCCCGGGTGCCTGTGACACTGTTCAGTGCTGATGAGAATCGTACTTTTACCATTGTTCTTTTCACCTCTATTGTTACAGATTATTGTATTCGATACATCCTGACCCTATTGATCATTGGGCCACTACCAGTTGTTTATACTGTTTTTCGAACTCGCTGAATGTGGGCTTGATAGCCTGTGGCACCTTGATGTGTTTTATCAGGGTATCCTGGGCCTTGAGACCGTTCCCTGTCACATAGACCACGGTGCGCTCGTCAGGGTCGATACGCCCTTCCTCGACCAGTTTCCTGAGACCTGCAATTGTTGTGCCTCCGGCAGGTTCGGTGAATATGCCCTCTGTACGGGCCAGCAGGAAGATGGCATCGATGATCTCATCGTCTGTGGGTGACGCGGCATATCCGCCGCTGTCCAGTATGACGTTCTTGGCATAGTACCCGTCAGCCGGGTTGCCGATGGCAAGACTGTGGGCAATGGTATTCAGTTCACGGATGGGTATGACCTCTTTGTTTTCCCGCACTGCGCATGAGATTGGCGAGCATCCGAGAGGTTGTGCTCCTGATACCTTGATATTGTCACTGCTGTCGATAAAGTCAAGTTTTGCCAGTTCATCGTAGCCGCGTTTTATCGCGCACAACAGGGCGCCGCTTGCCAGGGGAGCCACGAAATGGTCAGGGGCCTGCCAGCCCAATTGTTCTGCGGTCTCGAAGGCCAGGGTCTTTGACCCTTCGGTGTAGTAGGGGCGCACCGTAATATTGACAAAGGCCCAGTCAGGGTGCATGTCTGCAACCTCGCTGGCCAGGCGGTTGGCATCGTCATAAGTGCCTTCAACTGCGATAATATTGGGAGCGTATGCGCTCATCTGGGTGATCTTACCCAGTTCGATACTGGAAGGTATGAATATGTATGCCGGAAGTCCTGCCTTGGCACCGTGGGCTGCCACTGCTGATGCCAGGTTGCCGGTGGAAGCGCATCCGATGGCGGTGGCACCGAACTCTCTTGCTTTGGTGACCGCCACTGAGGTGACGCGGTCCTTGAAACTGTTGGTGGGGTTCACTGACTCGTCCAGGATGTAGAGTTCTTTCAGTCCCAGTTCCCTGCCGAGGTTCTTAGCATGGTGGAGCTTGTTGAAACCTGCACCCAGGTCAACGTAGTCTGTGCCTTCTACGGGCAAAAGGTCGGCATATCTCCAGATGGAGCTGGGACCTCTTTCGATCTTTTCTTTGCTGATATGCTCCTTGATGTATTCCCAGTCGTAGTTGACCTCCAGGGGGCCGAAGCACTCGTAGCATGTGTTTTGAATATTAGCAGGGTACTCTGCACCGCATTCCCTGCATTTTAAGCCAATTACATGAGACATATGATTTTCACCTTGGATGTACTAATGTTATTGCGAATATATAATATTATCGGCTGCTAAATATAACCCTTGGTTATAATTGTGCTGTTTACCTCCACAGTTCCATACCATAAAAATGTCATCGGTTAAGGGAAAAAAGGGATAAAACACAAATTCTACGGATAAAATGTAACGTCGTAGGTAATAGAATATCTGTAACGAACCATCAAATCAATATTATTCGTGTTCTATTTCAATGAATATTCAAGAAAATCCCCTGAACAAAACAGATAATGGTAACAATATGAGGGATAAAGCAATCGATTCACCTTTCAGGGAAATCTCTTATAAAAATAAATGCCCAGGACGGGATCCGAACCCGTGACCTCCAGATTTCTCAGGAGACCATAAGACGCTCTTCTGCAATTCCCTATGAGTCTGGCGCCCTAACCGACTAGGCCACCTGGGCATGAAGGTATACCTACATTCCCTGATACAATAAAAATATATCGCAAACAGACATGGGCTTTATTACCGGAAAAACCTCACGGGTGAAAATCCAATATCATGGTCGCGAATCCTTTCGGCCGTGATACCTTGTATTTCAAATATCACAACTTCTACTACCATGAACACTTCTGTGAATTCCCGGAAACATCCCGTGAGACTCCCATTGCTACCTGACACGGAAGCATGGAGATGTATCTTTGGTTTACCATCCTCCCAGAAAATATTACCCAGGCCAAGTACTTCCTTTGCGTCATCGAACTGCCTGATGTTTACGTCAGGAGGCAGACTTTTCTGTTTTGGGCCGGTTACCATTTTGGCACCGCCGGTTGCCCCGAGTAAGTAAAAAAAAGCAGACTGTATGTTTTCATTTACTGCCAGATCTTGCAGTTCGGCCAGCAAATCTTCTTCATGGTCGATACGGGCAACGAAAACGCGGCCTATTTTTCCCTGAGTATAGTCCATGATTTTAAATAGGCGTAATGTACCTTTAATGGTTACGATGAACGCAAGGAACTGGAAGATGGTTATTGTGAAATTGTTGAATTATCTTCCGATTCTTTGAAATATACTACTCATAATAATACTGACTTAAAAAAGAACTTGGATATAATGGTCAATCGATATAGTTATATGATATAGGAAATTACTATAAAAGTAACTTAACGCAAAGGGGGCTATATATGTCAAAGATAGATGATGAAAATGTCATCATCGCTTCAGCGGTGATAGCACTTGATGATAAGCCAGTTTTAAGCTTGCATGACCTTAAGATCCATACGTATGAAATTTCAAGGACTATCGGCATGACGAAATTTACCCCATCCAATTTTGAAAGAATGTTCATGCCTCTTACCATTCCCACGTTATTCAAATCCAAAATGATAAATCTCGTCAATGGAGGAGCCTATTCATCACACGATGATCCTGATGAGATCACCCCGAAAACCATCTGCAGACTTACCGAGGATACCTCAAAGAAAATGAAGAATCTCAGGAGGGGGGCAAAGGTCAAGGTAAAAAACATTGAACAAAAAGAAATATTCAAAAACCTTGACACCATCATTAACGGGCACGTTGATGAAATAGGCGATTGATAAGCAAATTGAGGGAACTCCTCGTATATCTAAGATTTCTATTGCCTTTCATGTAGATTTTACTAAGTAGTTAAAACAGCCACCTTTTTGAGCATAACACCAAAGTTAATGCAATCATCATACCCACCACCCCGAACCCCGGCAAGCCATTCGCACCCGGCGGCTGGTCAGTGGATGGGGGGTCGGTGGGGGTGTGTGTTGGGGTGGGGCCGGAGTATTGTTCATCGAGGATGTAGGGGTTGGCTATGGTGAATTTTACAGTTTCATCATCATTTATATCCTTATGGAATTGAACAAAAATATTGATTGGAGCATTTCCGTTAGTCCATTCACCTGTAGGGATTATTGACCAAATATAAGTCTTCTTCCAACCAGATTCAACATTCATCACATCAATCCATTCATCGAATTTGCTTGGGCCTGATATAACTTCATAAGATTCGGTCTTCAAGGGATTTATTAATTTTATGTTGATACTTTCATCAGTTTTGGATGTAATTTCAACCTTGATCTCTGCAGGTTCCCCAATTTTAAGTTGAATGTTTTCAACAGTAGCTTCTTCTCCATTAAACCAAGCATTAACAATTCCATAATTCTTTTCAATTGGCTCTGCAAATGCAGTTTGATTCAAACTTACAATAAGAATCACTAATATCAATAAAATCCATTTCAAAATATCACTTCCTTAAAATATTGCCATATTCAGATGATGTTTCTGTATATCCACCTAATCTATCACCTATTGGTTTTCCAGTAGGAGGGACAGCAATAAATGTCCCAGTCGAAAAACTGAACTCAATAGGTAAATTTCCACCAATTATATTACCGTCTGTCGGATCGTAAATTCTTGAATCATCCCTTTTATACACCTGCGCCTCATGCCCGAACATCGGATTAGGATGCACCTCATTATCAGCATCCACCAGCGTAAACCCATCAATCCGCCCCTCCACATTTATCATCCAGCTATTGAACTGCACCACATAATTCGGCGGAGGCAGCACAGGTATTCCCGTAAGCCCGAAGATACACACATTCTGCACCCCCAGATTGATCAGCCTCTTGCCGCCATGAGAATCCTCGAACAGATAATCCGGCTCCATATCCACCCCCAGCGTCACCTCCTCATCCCAATAAGCAATATCATCCACCCCATACCGAGAACCATCCTCCCGCACATGCTCAGCCCTCATCGTCAACCCGATAGGAAAACTCATTGCATCCTTCAGCAGCTGAGCCCCCTTGTTATTAGCAGCCCTCACATCATCAGCAGACTCGGAAAAATCAGTGTCGATCTGGTCATCGATCTTCTCAGCAGCATCCATATAGTTCTCATTCACCTCATACAGCACCCGGTCCACATACCATTTGCGCACCTGTGCTATC